>JAAYYY010000342.1 GCA_012515125.1 Chloroflexota bacterium | reverse complement strand
CTCGTCGTCATCGTCGAACGGGCCGGCCAAGAGGTAGAGCAGTTCCCACTCAGACATTTTCTTTCTCCTTTTCAGGAAACTACGTCAGCAATCGCTATCGGCTTGCGTACTGCTGTAAGCAGGCAGTATACGTGTCGAACGTAGAAAATAGATGCAAAGAGCGTGTGAAAGATGTGGCAAAGAGGGCGGGCCGCTATGAAATCTGTCTAACTTCTCAGGCCAGCTCCCCCGCTTCTGCGAGGGAGAAACGGTAACCCGTGCCCGGAATCGTCTCGATGATGCGCGGCATGTCCGGCTCCAGCTCGATCTTGCGCCGCAGCCGGCTGACCAGACCACGCACGAGGTCGCGGTTCCCTTCGCCGCTGTAGCCCCACACCCGCTCGACAATCACCTCCACCGGCACGACGTGTTCCCGGTTGCTCATCAGCACGTAGAGCAGCCTGTACTCCAGCTGCGTCAGCCGCTGCGGTTCGTGTCCGGTCACTGCAACGGTACGCGACGCCGGATCCAGCCGCACCCGCCCGACGTCGAGCGGCGGCGTGCGGAAGGTCGGGATGGCGTGGGCCCGACGCAGCAGGGTTCGCGCGTATTGGGCCAGCAGACGCGGGCCGACCGGCCGGGTCAGCACGAGATCAGCCCCTGTCTGAAGGAGGTCGCACGTCGCCGTTTCCCCCAGCGGGTCGCAGACCAGGAGCAGCGGAACCTGTGTAACGGCCCGCACGGCCGCAATATCGTCCAGTACGGTCTCGTGCTCCCCATCCCAGGCGACCACGATCAGGTCGGCCGGTCGTTGCATCCAGCGCGCCGCCACACGCTCCAGGGCCGGCGCGTTGGCTACAGCCAGCCCGCCGTGACGGAGCACAAAGGCCAGGATTTCTCGCTCTTCCGGATCGTGCGCAACAAGAATCGCCTGCATCTTATCCTCACCTTAGCCCGCTTCAACGATTTGTCGAGTGTAGCCTTACCCTGCGCCAACTGTCAACATGGGTAGGTTTAGGGTTAGAAGTCACAGGTTGGAAGTCAGAAGCTGCAGCAATCCGGCCTCTGACTACTGACTTCTAGCTTCTGACTTCTGACTTCTGACTTCCATCCTCCAACTTCTCCCCTGTCCTTTCGTCCAGCCTCTCCCTGGCCCAATGCCGGGCGCGTCGCTGCACGCTCGTCCGGTGCGGCGGACCTGCCGTTCCTTTATCATGCCTGTGAAACGGGATGAAGAGAGGAGGTTCTTGATGTCTGCACAACGCACTGCACTGATCACGGGCGCATCGCGCGGCCTTGGGCTGGCTCTGGCCCGGTCCCTTGCCGCGCGCGGCTGGCAGCTTATCATCGATGCCCGCGACCCTATTCCGCTCGCTGAGGCAGCCGCCGAGCTGCGCCGCCTGACAACCGTTACCGCTATTGCCGGCGACGTCGCCAGCCCGGCCCACCGCCGCGCCCTGGCCGTCGCCGCGCGGGCCGCCGGCGGCCTCGACGCCGTCTTCAACAACGCCAGCATCCTCGGCCCCAGCCCGCAGCCCGTCCTGCTGGACTATGACCTCGGCGTGCTGGAGAAGGTCTACCGGGTGAACGTGTTTGCCCCGCTGGCGCTCCTGCAGGCGCTGCGCCCTATCCTGCACGACGGCGCGCGCATCGTCAACGTGACCAGCGACGCCGGGGTCGAGCCGTATGCAGGGTGGGGTGGCTATGGCTCCAGCAAAGCCGCGCTCGAGCAGCTTTCGGCGATTCTCGCCGAAGAAAACCCCGGGTGGCGTGTTTACTGGGTCGATCCCGGCGACATGCGCACCCGCATGCAACAGGAAGCTTACCCCGGCGAGGATATCAGCGACCGGCCGCTGCCGGAGACAAGCGTTCCCGGCTTCCTGCGCCTGCTCGACGAAGATCTGCCCTCGGGCCGCTACCTGGCCCGCGAGCTGGCTGCCCAGGTTCCCGTGTGAAAGGCGTGATCCTCCCGGCCCTCGACTTTAACCTGGCGCCGGAGCTGGAGGCCCGCGAGCCTCCAGAAGCGCGCGGCCTCTCCCGCGATCAGGTCCGCCTGCTGGTCAGCTACCGTGAGGACGACCGGCTGCTGCACGCCACCTTCCGCGACCTGCCCTGCTTCCTCGAGGCGGGCGACGTCGTCGTCGTCAACAGCAGCGCCACGCGGCCAGCCGCCCTGCCCGCGATCCGTCCGGGCGGCGAGGCCATCCGGCTCCACCTCTCCACCCGGCTGCCGGCCAATCTCTGGCTTGTCGAGCTACGCCGGCCGGCCAATGGCGCGACGGAGCCGCTCGGCGACGGGCGGATCGGCGAGCAGCTCGCCCTGCCGGATGGCGCACAGGCGACCCTGCTGGCGACCTACAGCCCCGGCGGGCGTCTCTGGATAGCCACGCTGGAACTGCCGCGCCCGCTTGAAGATTATCTGAGCGCGCACGGCCGGCCCATCCGCTACGCCTACGTGCGCCGCGATTGGCCGCTCGCTGCCTACCAGACTATCTTCGCCGACGAGCCGGGCAGCGCCGAGATGCCCTCTGCCGGCCGGCCCTTCACGCCGGAAGTGGTCGCCCATCTGGTGCGCCGTGGCGTGCTGGTCGTGCCGCTCGTCCTGCACACCGGCGTCGCCAGCCTGGAAGAGCAGGAGCCGCCCTATGAGGAATATTACCGGGTGCCGCCGGCCACAGCCCGGACTGTCAACGCCGCGCGCGCCGGCGGCGGGCGGGTCATCGCCGTGGGCACCACCGTCGTCCGTGCCCTGGAGACGGTCGCCGCTGAAGACGGGATTGTGCAGGCAGGCGCCGGCTGGACGGACCTCGTCGTAACGCCCAACTACACACTGCGCGCAGTGGACGGCCTGCTCACCGGCCTGCACGAGCCGCGCTCTACCCATCTGGCCATGCTCGCTGCGCTTGCCGGCCGTCGCCACCTGGAGCTGGCCTACGACGCGGCGCTGCGCGAGGGCTATCTCTGGCACGAATTCGGCGATCTGCACCTCATTTTGCCCTAACGTCACTCCCCGCCGCGCCTGATTGAACGCTACCGGTGGGCGCGCTATCATTGGCGCCCGGAGGTGGCTCGCCATGTTCGCTCTCTTTCTGCAGGGTTTCGTGCTCGGCCTTCCGGCCGCCGCCCAGCCGGGCCCATTCCAGGCGTACCTGCTGGCCCAGACGATGAAAAACGGCTGGCGCCGTACCCTGCCGGCTGCGTTCGCGCCACTGCTTTCCGACGGCCCGATTATCCTTCTGGTCGTCCTCCTGCTCACCCAGCTTCCGCCTGCCCTGCTGCGCCTCCTGCAGATTGCCGGCGCCCTCTTTCTGCTCTACCTGGGCTGGCGCGCCATCCAGGCCTTTCGCTACGCGGGTGTCGCTGCGGCGACCTCTGCTGCGGCATCCCGCCAGAGCATGCTGGAAGCGGCGCTCATGAACCTCCTCAACCCCAACCCGTACATCTACTGGGCGACGGTGACCGGGCCGATACTGGTCACCGCCTGGCGCGCGTCGCCGACCCACGCGCTGGCCTTCCTGCTCGGATTCTACGGGACGTTGATCGGTGGCCTCTTGGCCGTCGTCCTCCTCTTCGGCGGCGCGCGCCAGCTCGGCCCCCGCATAACCCGCACGCTGACCCTGGTTTCGGCCTTCGCCCTCGTCGCCTTTGGCCTCTACCAGCTTACACTCGGCCTGGGCCTGCTGGAGGTATAAATGGCGTCGTCTGACGAGCTGCATCCCCACCGGCGCTTCAGCCGCCGCGTTGACAACTACGTCCGTTACCGTCCCTCTTATCCGCCAGAGGTGCTGGCGATCATCGAAGCCGAGATTGGCCTGACTCCCACCGCCGCTATCGCCGACGTCGGCTCCGGCACCGGCATCTTCACGCGCCTGCTGCTGGACTACGGCTGCACCGTCTTCGCCGTCGAGCCCAACGCAGAGATGCGCGCCGCCGCCGAGGCTTCGCTTGCCGGCTATCCCCGCTTTCACAGCGTCGCCGGGGACGCCGGCGATACGACCCTACCCGTTGCCACTGTCGACGTCGTTACCGCCGCCCAGGCCTTTCACTGGTTTGACGGCGAGGCCGCCCGCCGCGAGTTTCTGCGCATCCTCCGCCCCGGAGGCGCAGTCGTGCTCGTCTACAACAGCTGGCGCGACTCAGACGATCCCCTTGCCGAGGCCTATGATGCCCTGATTAACCTCTTTGACCCGGAGCGTGAGATGGGCGAAGCAGCGCCCCGTGCCGGAGACGAGGATATCGCCGCCTTCTACGGTACAGGCGGCTTCGGCCGGCGAGATATTCCCAACCCTCACTGGTACAACTGGGACGCTTTCCAGGGGCGCGCCCTCAGCTCCTCTTACGCCCCTCTTCCCGGCCATCCCAACCACGAGCCGTTCCTTGCCGGCCTGCGCTCCTTCTTCGACGCCCATGCTGAGCAGGGCCGCATCCGCTTTCCCTACGTCACCCGGCTCTACTGGGGCCGGCCGGGCTGAACCTTTCTACCAGCCCTTCTGCGCCCGCCATTCCCGGATGGCGGCCTCGTGTATCGGGTAATGGCTGTACGTGTCCAGACGCAGGCGGCGGCGGAAGCGTGTCTCCCGGGCCACCTCTGTTTCTGGCGCCCGCTGGATGAGGGCAATGAGTTGCCTGTGTGTCTCTTCCATCTCGGCCAGCACCTCGTCCAGCGACAGCTTTCGCTTCTGCTCCGTCGTCAGCGCATTGAAGGCGTCGATGCCCCCATAGACCACCGAATAGCGCGGCAGTCTGCCGCCCTCGAGGATGACGGGCAGGCTCTTCAACGCCTCCTGTTCCCACGTCGTCACGTGGGCGAGGATCTCCTTTACCGACCACTCCCCTGTCACGCCGGGCTCGGTCATCTGTGCTTCGCCTAGCCCGGCAAAGGAGGCCTGGAAAGCGTCCCACGCCTTCTCTACTTTGCGTACGAGCTCTTCCTTGGTCATCGGTTATCCTCTCTGTTCCTCCTACGCCTTCTGCCGGGCTGCCTTCCAGGCCACGTACTTCTCCCGGAGGCAGGCGCCGCACGGCCGGTATCCGGCGGCAATTGCCGTTGCCTCGTCGCGGAAGAAGACCCGGTGCTCCCGGTACCCGCCCTGGCGCAGCGCCCTCAGCGCTGCCGGGCAGTCCAGCCGCCCGTAAATCTTCGCCCGCCGGTTGCCGCCCAGCGTGCCCGGCTCGTCGCTCAGGTAAGGCCGGCCGTCCGCGCCCAGCAGCGTATATTGTTTGTGGCGGATCTTTTCGTTCTTTCCTACGTTGTGGGTCACGACGTCTTTTCTCCTTCACGGGGGGCGCCGGTCGCCTCCATGAGCCGTTCAAACTGGTGCAGCTCGACGTCGTCGCCAAGAATCGCCAGGAAGTCGCCCGCCCGTAGCCGCTGGTCGGTACTTGGGTTGGGGATGAGCCGGTCGCCGCGCAAAATCGCCACTACCGAGGCCCCGGTGCGGGTGCGGATCTCCGTTTCGCCGATGGTGCGCCCGGTGAGCGGGCTTTCCAGGGGCAGTTCTATCCAGCGGACCGGCATCAGGTGTTGCGCCGCGCGCAGCCGCCGCAACAGCTCGCTATTGGTGTTCTGCCTGATGAGCGGGGAATAGAGCTCTCGCCGGACTCCGTCGATGAACTCCTGGATTTCGGGAGCCGATATGTCCAGGTGCAGCAGCGTCTGGCGTGTGATCTGCAGACCGGCCTCCATCTCCGGCTGCACCACCTCGAAGACGCCCTGTTCCTGCAGCAGCCGCATCTGTTCCAGCCCTTCGGCGCGGGCGACGATATGCAGCTCCGGGCAAATACGCCGCATGCTTGCCACGACGGCATTGGTGATCCCGACCGCCGGCACGGTCACCAGCGCCAGCCGGCTATGCTCTAGCTCGGCGGCCTCCAGCACGGGATCCTGAGCTGCGTCGCCATAGATGACCGGAAAGCCGGCGACTTGCGCCTTTTCCATCCGCCGCTGGTCCAACTCGACGACGACGAAGGGCAGCTGCAGTCGTTGCAGTACGTCGGCGATGAACTCGCCCACACGCCCGAACCCGACAATGACCACGTGGTCCTGCAG
The DNA here is from genome assembly GCA_012515125.1 of Chloroflexota bacterium. Classification (GTDB taxonomy): domain Bacteria; phylum Chloroflexota; class Anaerolineae; order Promineifilales; family Promineifilaceae; genus JAAYYY01. The sequence goes on along the minus strand of JAAYYY010000342.1, from coordinate 2,425 downwards.
ACCCTTGTCCGGGAGATTCACAGTGTCCAGCACTTCAAACCCGCGCCACCGCTTGCGCAGCTCGTAAATCGGCTCCACAAGCTGCGAGGCCAGCGGCGTCAGCAGCATCGTCAGGATGGCGACCGACAGAATCAGAGAGTACAGCTCCGGGCTGAGCACGTCCCGGCTTACGCCCACGCGGGCCAGCACAAAGGAGAATTCGCCCACCTGGAAAAGGCCCAGTCCGACGGCGATGGGTACGACGTTTCCGTAACCAAAGAGACGGGTGATCCCGCCGAAAATCACGCTCTTGCCTACGCTGACCAGCAGGACGACGAGCAAGATCATGCCCAGGTTGTCGAGGAAGTAGCCGGGATCGAGCAGCATGCCGACCGAGACGAAAAAGAGCAGGCTGAACAGATCGCGCAGAGGCAGGATGTCGCTGAGCGCCTGGTGGCTGTAATCTGACTCGCTGAGGACCATCCCGGCGACAAACGCCCCGAAGGCGAAGGAGAGCCCGACGAGGTAGGTCACATAACCCACGCCCAGCCCGATAGCCGTCACTGCCAGCAGGAACAGCTCGCGCGAGTTCCAGCGGGCGACGTAGACCATCAGACGCGGCACGAGCCGGGTGCCCAGAAAGACCATCGCCCCCAGGAACAGGGCAGCGCGCAACACGGCCCCGCCCAGCCTGGCGAGGCCCGCTTCCAGGTCCACCAGCTCTGGCAGGATAATTACCATCGGCACCACGGCAAGGTCCTGGACGATGAGCATGCCCATCATCACGCGGCTGGACAGTGTTCCCATGCGCCCCTGGCTCATCAGCGTCTTCAGCAGGACCATCGTGCTGGAGAGCGAGATGAGCGCGCCGAACCAGATGGACAGAAACCAGCTCCACCCCAGTAGCCGGCCGATGCCAACCCCCAATGCGATGGTTAGGATGATCTGCAGGGGAGTGCCGATGAGGGCGACCCGCCGGACCGGCTGTAGCTCCCGGAAGGAGAACTCGATACCCAGGGCGAACAGCAGCAGGGCGACCCCGATTTCGGCCAGCAGCTCGATGTCGTGGATGTTACTGACCGTATATCCGCCGGTGTAGGGGCCCAGGAGGATGCCGGCGACGATGTAGCCGAGGATGAGCGGCTGCCGGAGCCGCTGAGCAACAAGGCCACCCAGCAGGGCGGCGACGATGATGATAGCAATGTCGGCGGCAATTCCCATGGATCGCTCTTTCCCTCGGCGTCGTCTGGTCGCACAAGTTTCTACGCCGCCTGCGTCGCTGTCAAACCCGATCTTCTTTCTGTAGGCATTGTCAGGTTTAAATCCTGTCAGATTTGCTTGGCTGACAGCTCTTGACTCACGCAAATAGTTATATTATTATCTAACTTAGATAATCATCTAATACAACTCGTAACCATGACCGGAATTCAGACCCTCGTCTCCACTGCCTACGACCTCTTCCTCAGCCTGATGGTGATTCACGAGCCGGACCGTTACGGGGTCCGCCCCGCCTGGGCTGCCGGCATCCGGGCTCGCGTGCCCGAAGAGGAGCGCGCCTTCCTGGACCGGGTCGTTCCCTTCTTTCTTCCGCTGCGCTGGATTCATACCCTGCCGGCGCCCGCCAGCGCATCAACCGTCTTATCGACGTTGGCGGAACTCCCACCCGAGGAGCGCCTGAATGCCCTGGCCTGCGTTCAGGAGGGCGAGCTATGTGCCCTGTTACGGCGCGTCGCTCAACGCGGGGCCTGGAGCAGCGAGGATTACAGTGAGTTTGCTGCCCTAACCGGCGAGGAGAAGCTGACTACGCACCAAAGGGAACAGCTTCTCGACCTCTGGTCCACGTCGGCGGAATCGGGCCGCCTCCTGCTTAACGCCCTGCGCGCCTATTACGATAGCTTCTTCGGCGAAGAGGAGAAGCGCATTGGCCCGGTGCTCGAGCAGGCAGCCGCCGAGGCCTGCCGGCTGGCGCAAGAGCTGCCGCTGCCGGCGCTATTGGAGCAGCTATCTGACGGCCTGCTGGTCGGTGATCTGCCACCGCTCCGGCGCGTGGTCCTGATCCCGGCGTTCTGGAACACACCCTTCGTCGTGCACGATTATCCGGCCCCGGACGAGCTGTTTTTCATCTACGGCGCGCGCCCGCTCGGCGTCTCGCTGGTGCCCGGCGCGCCGGTTCCCGACGACCTTATTCGTGGCCTCAAAGCGCTCGCCGATCCCACGCGCCTGCGCATCCTGCGCTATCTCCAGCAGGAGCCGCAGACGACGGCGGAGCTGGCCCGCCGCCTGCGCCTGCGCGCCCCGACTGTCGTCCATCACCTGCACATCCTGCGCCTGGCCCGTCTCGTCCACCTGACCCTGGAGACCGAGGGCCGGCGCCTCTACGGCCTCCGGGCCGGCGCCCTGGACACCCTGAATGCCGCTCTCCACGAATTCCTTGAACAACCCTAGT
>JAAYYY010000341.1 GCA_012515125.1 Chloroflexota bacterium | reverse complement strand
AGGAGATTGTTCACATGAAAAGGTCCATCTTATTCCTGTCGCTCATCGCCCATCGTCGCCTACTGCGGCAGCGGCTGGCGCTGCACCATCGCCATGCCCGTGCTCGGCGCCCTCGGCTGGGAGAACGCGCTCAGCCTCAAGGGCGGCAGCTTCGGCGGCTGGGCCGAGGCCGGTTTCCCCGTCGTCGATGGGCTGCCTCCGGAGGCGCCCGCGCTCAACGCCGCCGCGCCGCTGGTCATCTACTGCGGCAGCGGCCACCGCTCGATCATCGGCATGAGCATCCTGCGCGCCTACGGCTACGAGACCATCCGTAGTCTCGTCGGCGGCCTGGGCGCCTGGACCGAAGCGGGCTTCCCCGTCGTGGAATACGCCGGCTCCTGATACCGTTCATTCCCCGGACCCTGGCGGCCCGCCACACAGGGCCGCCAGGCCCACTTCTGGGCTGTAGCCATTGGGCGACCCTCGTTGGGTCGCCCTATTTCCTTCCTCTTCTTCCAACTTCCAACTTTCAACCACCCACTGCCCACTGGCCACTATCTCCGCTATAATCCCCCCTATGTTCAGCAAAATCCTCGTCGCCAACCGGGGCGAAATCGCCCGCCGCATCTTCCGCGCCTGCCGCGAGCTGGGCGTGCGCTCCGTCGCCATCTACTCCGAGGTGGACCGCAGCGCCCCCTGGGCCAGGCTCGCCGACGAAAGCTACCAGCTCGACGGCGTCACCGCCCGCGAGACCTACCTGAACCAGGAGGCCATCTTCGCCATCGCCGCCGCCTCCGGGGCCGACGCCATCCATCCCGGCTACGGCTTCCTCAGCGAAAACCCGGCGTTCGCTGAGGCGTGCGCGGCCCACGGCGTCCAGTTCATCGGCCCCGGCCCGGCGGCAATGCGCGCCCTGGGCAGCAAGGCGACGGCCCGCGAGATTGCCGGGCAGGCCGGCGTGCCCGTCATCCCCGGCGTGGACGGCGCGCAGCTTGACGACGCGGCGCTGCAGCAGGCAGCGGAAGAGCTGGGCTACCCGGTGCTCATCAAAGCCAGCGCGGGGGGTGGGGGCAAGGGCATGCGCGTCGTCCACGACCCGGCCGACTTTGCCGGCGCGCTGCACCAGGCGCGCAACGAGGCCGTCTCCAGCTTTGGCAGCGACCATATCCTGGTGGAGAAGTATTTCGCCGAGGTGCGCCATGTCGAGGTGCAGGTGCTGGGCGACCAGCACGGCCATATCGTCCACCTCTTCGAGCGCGAGTGCTCCGTGCAGCGCCGCCACCAGAAGATTATCGAGGAGACGCCGTCGCCCATCGTCACGCCGGAGCTGCGCGAGGCCATGTGCCGGGCGGCGCTGCGCCTCGCCGAAGCGGTCGGCTACGTCAGCGCCGGGACTGTCGAGTTCATGGTGACCCCGGAACGGGCCTTCTACTTCCTGGAGATGAACACCCGGCTGCAGGTGGAGCATCCCATTACCGAGGCGGTCACCGGCATCGACCTCGCCGCGTGGCAGATCCGCCTCGCCGCCGGGGAAGCGCTGACCTTTACGCAGGACGACCTGCTGCAGCGCGGGCACGCGCTGGAGTGCCGGCTCTACGCCGAAGACCCGGCGAACAACTTCCTGCCCTCCATCGGCGACATCGCCTTCTACCGCGCGCCCGCCGGCCCCGGCATCCGCGTGGACGACGGCATCGAGACGGGCACGACCGTCAGCCCCTACTACGACCCGATGCTGGGCAAAATCATCACCTGGGGCGACGACCGGCCGGAGGCGATCCGCAAGATGGTCCGCGCCCTGCAGGACACGGTCGTGCTCGGCGTGACGACGAACATCTCCTACCTGCTGGACATCCTGGCCCATCCCGCCTTTCTCGCGGGCGACGTGAGCACGCGCTTCCTCGACGAGCACCTGACGCCCTGGCAGCCGGAGCCTGACCTGAGCAACAGCACCTGGCTGGCTATCGCCGCCTTCGAAGCGCTGCAGGCTAAAGGCGCTCCCACCCGTACCGCTCTTTCCGGCGACGGCGAGACGGCCCAGCCCGACCCGTGGCAGAGCGCCGAGCGGTGGCGGAATGTGAAGGGGTGATTTGGCGTTCTGAACTGTGATTCGTTTGATTGACTATGATTTCTGCCCGCGCTCCGAATAAGAGCGGTCGGCGGATTGGAAACCCGCCCCTACCGAAGAATCAATTCATAGTCAATCAATAAATCAAACGAATCACCGTTCAAGAACGATACAATACCCCGTATAATCTCACCCACTCCTCCACGCTCAGCGTCTCCGCCCGGCGCGTGCCCGCGATGCCGGCCCGGGCCAGCGCCGCGTCAATCTCGTCTCGCGGCAGGCCCAGGCTGCGCAGGTTCTTCTGTAGCTGCTTGCGCTTCTGGGCAAAGCCCGCCTTCACCACGCGGAAAAACGCCGCTTCCTCCGCCAGGGGCAGGCGCGGCTCGTCGTACAGGTCGATGCGCAGGATGGCCGAATTGACCTCCGGCCGGGGCCAGAACGCTCCCGCCTTGATGTCGCTCACCAGGCGCGGCTCGCCGTAGAACTGCACGCTCACCGCCAGCAGGCTCATCTCCCCCGGCCCTGCCGTCACCCGCTGCGCGACCTCCTTCTGCACCGTCATCACCACGACGCGGGGCTTGCTCCGGCCGCCGAGCAGGTGCTTGAGGATCGCCCCGGTGATGTAGTAGGGCACGTTCGCCACGACCTTGTACGCCCCGTCGCCAAACCAGTCGTCCGGCGATAGCGCCAGTATGTCGCCGTGGACGACGGTCACGTTGTCATAGCGCGCTATCTCGCGCTGGAGCAGGGGGATGAGCCGGTCGTCCAGCTCCACCGCCACGACGCGCCCCGCCGCCCTCGCCAGGTGGTGGGTCAGCGTGCCCACGCCCGCGCCGATTTCCAGCACGGCGTCCTCCGGCGCGATCTCCGCCGCCTCCACAATGCGCGCCAGAATGTTGTCGTCGAATAGGAAGTTCTGCCCCAGGCTCTGCTTCGGCTGCAGCCCGTGGCGCTCCAGCAGCTCCTTGGGGTGGGCCATCAGGGCAGCGTCGTGGGGATGAGGTAGTTGATGTCTTCCGGATCGGGCACGGGCGTCAGGTAATAGACGTCCACGTAGCCCGACCAGCTCTCGTAATCTTCCTGGTGGTAGCCCAGGTCGATCCAGCGCCCCTTGACGCCGCCGCCCGTGTCGCCGGCGTAGGCGGCGCCGTAACCCGGCACGTAGACCCACGTCCGGAAGGGCACCACGCGCGGGTCCACGGCGACGATGCCGGTGCCCGCCTGCAGCCCGCTCGCCGTGATGCCGTAGGCCGGGTGGTCGGGCGGCTTGCCGGAGCTGGCGGCCGTGTACGCTGTCACGCGCATGCGCACGACGCGCCAATATTCCAGGTAGCCCTCCGGCGTCTCCACGGCGCGGATGACGATCTGCGTGCCGAAGCCGACAATCTCCGGGATGGGCTCCTGCGCCACCCACTGTGCGTCGGGCGTTTCCGAGACTGCCACGCCGTTCTCGTAGCGCACGCGGATGCGCTGGCGCAGGATGCCGGGCACGCCGCTCTGCAGCAGCGCCCGGTTGTCAATCTCCAGCTGGTCGGTCGGCTGGAACTGCGTCTCGTAGGGGATGGGCGTGTCCTGCATGCGGAAATCTTCGGTCACGCGCACCACTTCGATGACGTCTCCCGGCTTGAGCGTCACCTCTGGCCCTGGGCGCACGTAGTCCATACCTACCAGCCCCACGCCAACCTCCGCCAGCACGTCGCGCGCGTTCGTGTGGTGGCTGCGGGTCTGGATGACGCGCCCATCCACGCGGATGGTCAGCGGCATCGAGCGGCGCACGGTAATCGCCATCCCGTCTGCCAGCCAGCTCCCCAGCGCCGGTTCCACGCCGTCGGCGGCGTAGATGGCGATGCCCGCTTCCTGCAGCACCTGCCCGACCGTCTGCGCCGCCGTGCGCAGCGTCTGCGTGCGCTCGCCGTCGGCGATGGTCACCGTGACGAAGTTGCCGATCTCCAGCACCGAGGGCAGGGGGACGCTCTCCAGCTCGGCAAAGGCCACGGTCCGCCCGTCCGCCGTAATCTGGTCGGTGCGGCCCACGTCGATGT
>JAAYYY010000340.1 GCA_012515125.1 Chloroflexota bacterium | reverse complement strand
GAGCCTCGGCGATGATGTGCTGGCAGAGGGTGGTCTTGCCCGAGGACTCCGGGCCGTAGATTTCGATGACGCGCCCTCTCGGCACGCCGCCCACGCCCAGGGCGATGTCCAGCGACAGCGCGCCGGTGGGGATCGCCTCAACCTGCAGATGATTGGCTTCGCCGAGGCGCATGATGGCTCCCTCGCCGAACCGTTTGGTCAGTGCGCTCAGGGTCCGCTCCAAAGTCGCCTCGCGACCGTTTTTTTCAGCCATCCTTCAAACTCCTTTAGCCGTCGGCCGGAAAGGCCATGTCGGTTAATGGGCCGGTTGCCGCTTTGCAGGCGCCGCACACCCGTCGCACAGGCAACACAACGTACGCTGCCGGTCTGCAATCTGGGGGCTCTCCGCCGGGCGGGCTATCTGCGGGCTATGCACCTGTCCCGTCTTCTAGGAAGAATGGTAGCACAGATGTTCGAAGAAGTCAATACCAATTCTGCTAATTTGAACGCGCGTTCAAAAAAGAGAAGGCAAGCAATTCACTCGAGGTAGAGGCAGCTTTGCCGGGGCTAGTCGGCCGGCGGAACGGTTGGGGCAGCCGCCACGCGTGGCCGGATGAGGCGCAGCAGCGCCGGGATCTCCCGGCCGCCGAGAAGCAGGTTTGCCAGGACGTAGACGACCAGCCCCGCCAGACCGCCGAAGCCGACGAAGAGCAGGGATTGCATGGCGCCGGCATCCAGCAGCCCGACCGCCGAGGAGAGCGCGGCAGCCAGCCCGCCCAGGCTGCTTTCCACGACGGCCTGCACGCCCAGGACGGTCGCCGCGAGCAGCGCCGTCGCCACCAGCGCGCGGCCCATCGTCTGCAGCAGCCCGCGCTCGTCCAGGCTGCCCAGCTTCCGGCGGTTCAGATAGAGGAGCAGCGCCGACTGCACGGTGAACCCGACCGTCGTCGCCAGCGCCAGGCCGCCCACGCCCAGGTCGTCCACGAACAGGTAAAGCAGGGCCACGGTGACGACCAGCCAGACCAGCGCGGCGGCCATCGGCGTGACCGTGTTGTGCTGCGCATAGAAGAGACGAGCGACGATTTCCAGCGTCGCCTCGGCGACCACGCGCACGCTGAAGAAGACGAGCACGCTATAGACCAGCGCCGTCGATTGCGCGTCGAACTGCCCGCGCTCCATGACCAGGGCGATGGCCGGCCGGCCCAGCAGCACGAGCAGGGCGCCCGCCGGGATGGTCAGCGTCCAGACGATCTTCAGGGCGTTCATCGCCGTGCGCTTCAGCTCGTCGATCCGGCCGCTGTTGTACAGCTCGGCCAGCGTCGGAAAGACGACGATGCCGATGGCGGTGCCGAAGAGCGTTTCGGGAAGCTGCTGCAGGTAGTAGGCGTAGAAATAACCCGACGTACTTCCGGGAGGCAGGCCGGACGTCAGGCGGATGATAAAGAGATCGGCGAACTGGATGGCGCCCAGGGTGACGATGCGCGGCCCCATCAGGCGGATAATCTCCCGCACGCCGGGCAGCGAGAGGCCGAGCTGCGGCCGGTAGCGGAAGCGGTAGCGCAGCAGGGCCGGCACCTGGATGAGGATATGCAGCACGCCGCCGGCGACCGTGCCCAAGGCCAGCCCGTGGATATCGCCGTCCATCGCCGGTATGAAGGCGTAGAGGCCGATGAAGTAACCCAGATTGAGCGCCACCGGCGCCAGCGCGGGCAGGACAAAGTGCTGGTGCGCGTTCAGGATGCCGCTGAGCACGCCGCTGATGCCAAAGAGCGTGGTCTGCAGGAGGATAATGCGCATCAGCCCGGCCGTAAGCTGCTGCTGCTCCGGCGAGAAGTCCGGCACGAGCAGGGTCCGGGCGAGCCAGGGCGCAAAGAGGGCGCCGGCCGCCGAGATGACGCCGAGCACGAGGACGACCAGCGTTAGCGTGGAGCTGGCGAGCCGGCCCGCCTCCCGCGCCCGCGGGCTGGTCAGGTGTTGCGAATAGACCGGGATAAAGGCTGCAGCCAGAGCGCCGCCTGAGATGAGTGTCACGAACAGCTCGGGGAGCTGGTTGGCCGCCGTGAAGGCATCGTAGACCGGGGTCGTGCCAAACGCGGCGCTGACCGCGATGGTGCGGACGAAGCCGATCACCTTGTCGAGACCGAAGAGGATGATGACGATGAGGGTGGATTGCAGCAGATGCCGGGCGCGATTCATCGGGGCGATTGTAGCGGACGGGGCGCGGGAGGCAAGTGGCCTCAGAAACGGCGGCAGCCGCGAGACCGACTCTCGCGGCTGCCAGTAACTGGTTCGGTAATGGGACGCCTGGCCCCTAGGTGGCGAGGGTCGTCCCGGCTTCCTCAAAACCGCGCTGCAGAACCTGAATGTTCGCTTCCAGCAGGTGTTGCTTGGAAGACGGCAGGTGTTCGCGCAGCGATTGGGCTATCTGTTCCAGACTCAGAACGGGGCGCGCGCCGAGCAGGGCGCCTACGACGACCATGTTCAGCATCTTGACGCTGCCCAGCTCGGCGGCAATGTGGTTGGCCGGCACGTAGAGCACGTCGATGTCGTCGCGCGTGCTCTGGTCGGCCACGATCGCGCTGTTCACGATGAGCAGGCCACCCGGCTGGACCAGCGGCTCGTACTTCTCGAAAGAAGGCGCGTTAAGCACGACGGCAATGTCCGGCCTGTCAACGATAGGCGCGCCAATCGGCTCGTCGCTGATGATCACGGTGCAGTTGGCCGTGCCGCCGCGCATCTCCGGCCCGTAGGAGGGAATCCAGGTGACGTGGCGACCGGCGTCCATGGCGGCGTAGGCCAGCACCTGCCCGGCGAAGAGCACGCCCTGTCCGCCAAATCCGGCAATGATGATTGAAGTTTCCATGTGGTAGCAGACTCCTGTATCTGAACCGGTCAGGCCGGCACGGCGCGCGACTGTTCCAGGGCCTCGGCCACGACTTCACCCAGCCGGCGCATGCCTGTCTCGATTTGCTCCGGCGTTGAGCTGGAGAAGTTGAGCCGGAAGCTGCTGCTTGGGCCGCCGCCGGGGTGGAAGGCCATGCCGGGAACGAAGGCGACGTTATGTTCCACCGCCACCGGCAGCAGCTCAGCCGTATCGATGCCTTCCGGCAGGGTCACCCAGAGGAAGAGGCCGCCCTGGGGGCGTGTCCACCGGGCCTCGGGCGGGAAGTGCCGTTCCAGCATCTCCAGCATCAAATCGCGCCGCTCGCTGTACACGCGGCGGATCTTGCGCACGTGCTCGTCAAGGAAGCCGTCGTGCACCACCTCGTAGGCCACCATCTGGTCGAAGGTGCTCGTGTGCAGGTCCATGCCCTGCTTGGCCATGACGCAGCGCTGGATGACCGGCTCCGGTGCGACGATCCAGCCAAGCCGCAGGCCGGGAGCCAGCGTCTTGGAAAAGGTGCTCAGATAGATGACGTTGCCGTCGCGGAAGTAGCCGTTGCTATTCCCGTTGCCGTGGTCGCGGTGGTTCAGCCGCTCGGCGTCGAGCACGAGCAGCGGCGGGAGATGGTCGCCCTCAAACCGTAGCTGCCCGTAGGGATCATCCTCGATAATTGGGATGCCGTACCGGTCGCCCACTTCGACAATGCGCTTCCGGCGTTCGAGCGACAGGGTGACGCCGCCCGGATTGTGGAAGTTCGGCAGCACGTACATGAACTTCGGTCCGGCGCACAGGGCTTCCTCCAGACGATCGTCGCAGCACAGACCGTCGTCGTCCAGGGGGACGGTGACAAAGTCAGCCTGATAGGCGCGCCAGGCCTGCAGAGCGCCCAGATAGGTGGGCTCCTCGGTCAGCACGCGGTCGCCGGGGTTGATTAGAATCTTGCCGATCATATCCAGCGCCTGCTGCGAGCCGCTGGTGATCAGCACGTTTTCAGCACGGGCCGGAATCCCGTAGCGGCTCATCCGCTCGACGATGAACTCGCGCAGGGGGCGGTAGCCTTCGGTCGTGCTGTACTGCAGCGCCCGGCTGCCCTGCTCGCGCAAGACCTTCGTGGCCGCACGCTCTACGGTTTCGATGGGGAACAGCTCCGGCGCCGGGAGACCACCGGCAAAGCTAATCACCTCCGGCCTGTCGGTCAGCTTCAACAGCTCGCGGATAACACTGCTACTCATCCATTGCATTCGTTGGGCGTAACGTTGGCTCCAGGGTGTAGTCACGATGTACTCCTTATAGTGGGAATTATGGGTCCATCCTCACGCGCAAGACCGGGCCCGCATCAGCCTCTCCGGCCTCGCGCTCTCTGTAGGGCGTCGTGTACCTTGTAGTCGCCCAGCGGGTAATACGCAACCATATGCTCCTCAACCCAGCGGAGCGCCTCAGCCGGGGTCATGCCCCAGTTCGTCGGGCAGGACGACAGCAGCTCGACGATGCTAAAGCCGAGACCCTGGAGCTGGGCCTGGAAGGCCGCCGTGATCGCCTTCTTGGCCTGCAGAACGTGGCGCGCATCGTGCAGGCTGCGGCGAACGCTGTAGGCGACGCCCGGCAGCGGCGCCAGAAGCTCGGCAATGCGGATCGGCTCGCCGGCCATCTCCAGCGTGCGGCCCAGCGGGCTGCTGGTCGTCTTCTGGCCGATGAGGGTGGTCGGCGCCATCTGCCCGCCGGTCATGCCGTAGATAGCGTTGTTGATGAAGATCACCGTAATCTGCTCGCCACGGCTGGCGGCATGGACGATCTCACCCATGCCAATCGAGGCCAGATCGCCGTCGCCCTGGTAGGTGAAGACGATGTTGTCGGGGTTAACGCGCTTGATGCCCGTAGCCATGGCGGGAGCCCGGCCGTGTGGCGCTTCGCAGGCGTCTACGTTGAAGTAGTTGTAGGCGAAGACGCTGCAACCCACCGACGCTACCAGAATCGTCCGCTCGCGCAGCTCCAGCTCGTCCAGTACCTCGGCGACGAGCCGGTGGGCCGTGCCGTGCGTGCAGCCGGGGCAGTAGTGGGTGTGGACATCATCCAGCGAAGCAGGGCGCTGGTAGACGATCTTCTCCAGCTTCGCATCAAACTCAATGTCGGCGATTGCCATTGCTGCCCTCCATGGTCATCTGCATCTTGTGGTTGTCGTCGAGCGCAAACAGGGCGCGAATCTCCTCTTCAACCTCGTTGGGCAGCGGGACCACGCCGCCCATCCGCCCATGGAAATGAACGGGGAACTTCCGGCCAACCGAGGCGCGAACGTCGAGCAGCATCTGCCCGGCGTTCATCTCCACGACGATGAAGCGTTTCGTCGCCTCCTGTTCGGAGAGCTGCGCCAGCCGCTCTTCCGGGAACGGCCACAGGGTGATGGGGCGGAAAAGGCCGACGGGCAGCCCTTCCTTGCGCAGCCTCTGGACGGCGGTCTGCGCCACGCGGGCGGCGGTGCCGAAGGCGACGACAATCACCTCGGCGTCATCCACCTCTTGTTCCGCATAGCGGATCTCGTTGGCCGTTATCCTGCGCAGCTTTTCCTGCAGCCGGATATTGGCCTCTTCCATTTCACGAGCGCCCAGATAAATACTGGTGTTGATGTTCCTCGGGCGGCCGCGCGCCCCGGTCAGCGCCCAATCGGGCCGGCTCTCCGGCACGGGCTGCATCGGCGGCAGTTCGGCCGGCTCCATCATCTGGCCAATCGTGCCGTCCGCGACGACGAAGACCAGCGTCCGGTATTTCTCGGCCAGGTCAAAAGCCAGCACTGTCAGGTCGATGGCCTCCTGCACCGTGGAAGGCGCGAGGACGATGGGATGAAAGTCGCCATGCCCGGCCGATTTGGTGACCTGGAAATAGTCGCCCTGGCTGGGCAGGATATTGCCCAGGCCGGGCCCGCCACGCATTACGTCTACCACCACGGCGGGCACTTCCGAACCGGCCATGTAGCTGAACCCTTCCTGCATCAGGCTGATGCCGGGGCTGCTGGAAGAGGTCATCACCCGCACGCCAGTCGTGGCGGCGCCGTAAACCATGTTAACGGCGGCTACCTCGCTCTCGGCCTGCAGGAAGGCCCGGCCCAGTTCAGGCATCCGCAGGGCCATGTGCTCCAGTAACTCGGTCTGTGGGGTAATGGGGTAGCCGAAGTAGGCCTGGCACCCCGCCCGGACGGCCGCCTCGGCGATGGCGACGTTACCTTTAAGCAGCTGCTTTGGCATAGCTTTGCATCTCCTTTGGGGATAGCTCGCGGAAGACGGTAATACAGCCATCTGGACAGACCGTAGAGCAAAGGGCACAGCCCGTGCAATCATGCTCAGGGTCGAGCAGGAAGACGGGGTAGTAGCCTTTGCTGTTCAGCTCGTCTGCCAGCGCCAGAACACCCGGCGGACAGGCGTCGCGGCATAACTCGCAGCCCTTGCAACGCTCTGTGTCGATAATCACGCGGCCTTTGGCCATATGGCTCTTCCTCCATAGTGGGATATGAAAATGTCAGTCGTGGGAGCGGGTGTGCAACGGGCAATGCACGGCAACCCGCCGGACTTCAGTAGCCATTTTCAGTATGACAGCGGGAGATTGCCGGCAGTAGTGACAAATGTCAGCTTCCCCTGTGCCAAACGTCCAAAAGAAACCGGCTCCCCGGTCTGAAGTTTAATTTTCTGTAATAGATTGGGGTATTGAGTTAAAAAACAGAACCACGGCGCAGGCCGTGGTTCTGTCTCTCAAAGGCTTCGTGAAAGCGATTTAGCGCTCGCGGGCCACGGCGGGCTTCGCTTCTTCGTGCATGTGCCGGTCCTTCAGCCAGTTGGGCCGCAGGTAGATGAACCAGTAGACGAGGCCGACCATGACCGAGCCGCCGATGATGTTGCCAATGGTCACCGGTATCAGGTTGTTGACCAGGAAGCTGCCCCACGTGAGCGAGGCGTAATCGGCCGGCGTACTGCCGATTGCGCTCCAGAAGGAGTCCGGCGCGCCAGCTTTGATGAACAGCGCGACCGGGATGAAGTACATGTTGGCGACGCTATGCTCGAAGCCGGCGGCGACAAAGGCGCTGATGGGGAAGATGATCGCCAGGATTTTGTCCGCGGCGCTGCGCGCGCCAAACGCCAGCCAGACGGCCAGACAGACCAGGGCATTACAGAGAATGCCCAGGGCGATGGCCTGCACGAAGTCGTAGCCCACCTTGGTCTGCGCGGTATTCAGCGCATTCAGGCCGATAGCGCCCTGGCTGAATGTGTACTGCTTGCTGGCGAACACGAGCACCGCCGTGAGCACGGAGCCGACGAAGTTACCCGCATAGACGATCACCCAGTTGCGCAGCAGGGCGCTGGTGGTGACCTTATGGCTGGCCCAGGCCATGACGATCAGGTTGTTGCCGGTGAATAGCTCGGCGCCGGCGCCCACGACCAGGATGAGGCCGAGGCTGAAGACCAGACCGCCGACCAGCTTTGTGATGCCGAAGGGCAGCACGCCGGCTGCGCCCGTCGTCGCCGTGGTCGCGTAGATCGCGCCGAGCGCAATGAACGCACCGGCAAGGACCGCCAGCGCGAACATGCGCAGCGGGCCGAGATTGGCCTTGGCAACGCCGACGTTTTCGGCTTTGGCGGCCATATCTTTGGGGACTAACGCGTCAATGTTGAAACCACCGTCCATGTTTACTCCAATTTTGGCGCGGCAGGATTACGCGACGGCGGCAGCTTCTGGCTGCAGCTTCTGAACGCGCACCGCGCAAACTTTGTACTCCGGGATTTTGGCCGTCGGATCGACGGCGCCAATGGTCAGCAGGTTGGCCGCTGCTTCGGCGTAGTGGAACGTCATGAAGATCGTGCCGCGCGGCGAGCGTGTGGTGACGGTTGCTTTCGCGGCAACCTCGCCTCGCCGCGAGGAAACACAAACATGGTCGCCGTCGGCGATGCCCAGCTCGGCAGCGTCTTCCGGGTTCAGCTCTACCAGCGACTCGGGCGCAATCGCGTCCAGGCCGGGCGAGCGCCGCGACATCGTGCCGCCGTGCCAGTGGAACAGAATCCGGCCGGTCGAAAGGATCAGCGGGTATTCCTCGTCCGGCTCCTCGGCCGGGGGCCGGTAATCCACGGGCGCCAGGAAGCCCAGACCTCGCGTGAAGCGTTCGGTGTGCAGAATGGGCGTGCCGGGATGGTCAGGCGTTGGGCAGGGCCACTGGATCCCGCCGGCTTCCAGCCTCTGGTGCGATATGCCCGCATAGGAAGGCGTGACCGTCGCCATCTCATCGAAGATCGCTGCCGGGTTGTCATACTGCCATCCGGCGCCCATCCGGTTCGCCAGATCGGTGACGATATCCCAGTCGGCGCGCGCCTCTCCCGGCAGGGGCAGGAACGGCCGGACGAGCTGGACGCAGCGCTCGGTGTTCGTGAACGTGCCCGACTTCTCGGCGAAGCTGCCTGCAGGCAGCACCACGTCGGCCATCTGGGCTGTCTCGTTGGGGAAGATGTCCTGGACGACCAGGAAATCGACGGCTCGCAGCGCCTCGACGACGTGATTGAGGTCCGGGTCGGAGAGCATGGGGTTTTCGCCGACGACGAAGATCGCGTGGATATCGCCGTGCAGCGCGCCGTTCATGATCTCCGTCACCGTCAGGCCGGGACGCGGGCTGAGGCGCTCGTAGGGAACGCCCCACGCCTCGGCGAACTTGCGCCGGTTCCCTTCGTCGGCCACCGGCTGGTAGGCGGGGAAGACGTTGGGCAGGCCGCCCATGTCGCACGCCCCCTGCACGTTGTTCTGCCCCCGCAGCGGGTTCAGGCCGGTGCCCGGCCGGCCGACGTTGCCCGTAATCAGGGCCAGGTTGGAGAGCGCCTTCACGTTGTCCGTGCCGGTCGTATGCTGGGTGATGCCCATCGCCCAGAAGATGGAGGCGTTTTTGGCGCCGGCATACATCCGGGCGGCGCGGACAATGTCCTCCGGGGGAACGCCGGTGATGAACGAAGCCCGTTCCGGCGTCCAATCGGCCACGGAAGCGGCATAAGCCTCGAAGTTCTCGGTGCGCTGCTGGATGAATGCTTCGTCGGCCAGCTTCTCGGTGAGGATGACGTGGGCCATCGCGTTGATCAGGGCTACGTCGGTGCCCGGCCGCTGGCGCAGATGCAGCGTCGCGAAGTTGCTCAGCTCAATATCCCGAGGATCGAGCAGCAGGAGTTGCGCGCCGTGGCGGCGCACTGCCGCCTTCATCTGCAGAGCGATGACAGGATGCGCCTCGGTCGTGTTGGAGCCAATGACGAGCAGCAGATCGGCATCGGTAATGTCGGCGATGCTGTTGGTCATCGCGCCAGAGCCTAATGTTGTGGCCAGACCGGCCACGCTGCTGCTGTGTCAGAGACGGGCGCAATGATCGACATGATTCGTGCCGATGATTGCGCGGGCGAACTTCTGTAGCAGGTAATTCTCTTCGTTCGTGCACTTCGCCGAGGTGAGCACGGCGATGCTGTCCGGGCCGTAGCGCTCGCGGATCTCCGTCAGGCGGCCGGCCACGTGGTCGAGGGCGGCGTCCCACGTGCTCTCCTGAAGGGGGGCGCTGCGATCCGCGCGCATGAGCGGCCGGGTCAGCCGGTCGGGCGCGTGGATGTAGTCGTATCCGAAGCGCCCCTTCACACAGAGATTGCCTCGATTCACCCGATTGTCGCGGCGGCCGTTCACGCGGTAGACGAAGTCGTCTTTGACGTGCACGTCAAGCTGGCAGCCGACGCCACAATAGGGACAGGTGGTATGAACAATGCGGTCAGCGACGATCATGGACGAATCTTCCTCCGGGGCGCGACGTGCGGACACGGCGGCCCCACTCCGATATAATCGGGCTCAATCACCGGCATTGTAATGGAGGCCGTTAAGGCGGCCTAGTGACGTTACTCATGGCCCTATTTGACGAAAGTCACGGCGGCG
>JAAYYY010000339.1 GCA_012515125.1 Chloroflexota bacterium | reverse complement strand
CCGCCAGCAAGAGCAGCAGCGCGCTCCCGGCGTGAAGAAGCGTGAGAATCTCGCCGGTTGCGGCGTCCAGCACCAGCAGCCGGCCCAACAGCTCCCACTGCAGCGCCGGATCGTCGCTGCCGGGTACGACGGCGCCCACAGCCAGCGCCAGCAAGGCCGCGCTGCCTGCCGCAAGCCAGGATGCCGTGCTCGGCCAGCGCCTCAGCAGCAGAGTCACTGCGGAGAGCAGTAAGGGCACGACGAGGAGCAGGATAAGAGCCAGCATCGTCAGTCCATCAGGGCCGGCAGAGCGTGCCGCGCCTGGGTCAGGTAGGCGATGGCCAGCGCCACCGCCAGATTCGCGCCGGCGAGGAAAGCCAGCATCAGAATGGATTGCTCCACGGTGTTGTAGAATAGCTCAAACCCGGAGAGCACCATCAGCAGGCCAATGCCGCTACGCAGCGGCTCGCCCGTCAGTCCGGCGTTGAGCAGGCCGAGGCCGACCAGGGCATAGACGGCGAGGTTCACAGCCTCGGGCACAGCCGGGAGCTGGTAGCCGGGCCGGCCGGATAGCGTCAAAACGACTACGATCAGGAGCAGCACCAGCAGAAGACGGAAGGGCAGGCTGCCGGGCGAGAGATAGCGGCCGAAACGAAGCTGGCGCTCGCGCTGCCACTGCCCCGCTTCAACCGCGCTCAGCTCTGGCGGCAGCGTTCCCCAACCGACCTGACGGGCGGTGAAATAGAGGATGAGGCAGACGAAGACGCCGACCAGCAGCTTGACTATCGCCAGGCGGGGATCGAGCACCTCTGCATAGAGCAGGCCGACGGCAAAGTACTGCACCACCAGGGCAAGAATGGCGACACGCCAGTCCCAGATGACCGTCAGAATGCCCGCCGCGAGCAGGGCCAGGTAGGCAGCCGGCAGCCCGCGTAGAAAATCAAGCCGTTCCAGCCAGTCGAAGATCGTCGGAAAAGTTAACATAAGCAATTAACGCGCCAGCCAGACGATAACCAGAAAGAGGACGATCCACAGCAGGCCGCCCTCTCCCTCCAGGAGCATGGTCGCCTCGCGGAGGGCGTTGCCGGCCTGGCGGCCCGCTGCCCGCAGCGGAGCAAGGTCCGGCCATTTCTCCAGCCGGACGGCGACTGCCTGCCGGAGGGCCTGTTGTAGCTCGCCGGCCTCGCTGGCGAAGCGGAACAGGGCCAAAGCGCCGACAATCTGCAGGGCAATCGCGCCCCAGACGAGCGGGGCGATCTCTTCCATCTGCTGCCAGGAGATCAGCCCGAGGAGTGGCAGCATCAGCGCAAGCTCCGATACTTTTGGCCGGCCTGCAGGCCGCGAACGGGGCCAGACCCGCGTCAGCCCAGCTGCCAGCACAGGGATCTGTGTCAGCACGGCGACGACGATCAGCAGCCATCTGTCGTTTTCCAGCCAGGTCGTATAGAGCAGGCCGCGCCCGGTGAAACCGGCCGTCAGGGGAACGGCTGCCAGCGCCGCCAGGGCCGGCGCGCGGGCAATCTGCCGCCACGGACCCTCATCCGGCAGCCGAGGGGCCAGCAGCAGGGCGCCGCCCGCCAGGATTAAGACGCGGCCCTCGGCCAGCACGGCCTCGGGCGTGCCCCACGCACCCAGCAGGAGCACCAGACCGGCTTCGGCCAGGATGAGGGCCGGCGCCACGCTCCGGCTCCAGGCCAGATAGGCGGCCCAGAGCAGGCCCAGCAGCCCGGCCAGGGTCAGTGGCAGGGCATAGCTGGCTATCGCCTCGCCGCCGGCGAGTCCGGCTAGCAGGGCGACGCCGGCCGCAGCCGGTGCGCTGTTGGCCATGGCTACGATCGCCGCGTGCTGCTGCTCGGGACGCGGGCGCCAGAGATGGAACGGAAAGGCGCCCAGCGCGACGAAAACGCCCAGAAGCCACAACGTCTCCGTCAATACCGGCCCGCGCCACGTCTCCATCTCAGGGACAGTGGCGACGGCGGGAAAGGCGGCCGCTGCCAGCCAGAGCGCCAGCGGCGCCAGGCCCAGGAGCCAGGGCAGCGCGCCGCGTTCTGGCCGGGCGCTCGCGCGCACCAGGAGCCAGACGAGCAGCGCCAGCAGCGTCCACGTCGCCACCTGCGTGGCGGGCGAATTGGCCCACGTTGCCGCAAGGCCGGCGGCAAGCAGGAGTAGCAGGAGCGCGTGCTGGCGGAAATCCGTAGCTCCCGGCCCGGCGATCAGCAGCCCAACCAGCGCCAGCAGCGACAGGGCCAGCGCCGGCCACCAGCTCGTTTCTGCGATGAGCCAGGACCAGGGGAAGCCGGGACTCGACAGCGGCAGGGCTGTGAAGCGGGCTGCCAATAGGAGAAGCAGGATGAGCGCGACGCCGGCCGTGGCGACGATGTGGCTGCGCTCTCTTCGAATCCGGCCTGTGGCAATTACCAGCACGAGGGCCAGCAGCAGCAGAACGAGGAATAAGACAGGGTTAAGCATCAACCGCCTGATCTAAGCCTAAGCCCGCGAAAACGCAAATCGCGACTATAATAGAGCCGCTTCTCGGCCAACGGAGAAGGGAGAGGGTATCTATGCACACTACAAGAACGCTCATTTTGCTCGTCCTTCTACTGGGATTGGCAGCCTGTTCTGAGGCAGCGCTGCCGACGCCCATCCCCACTGCCGCCCCGCCTGTGCCCGCTTCCCCGACGGCGGATGAGTCTGAGGCGCTGCCGGCAACACGGGATCTGTCCACGGCGACGCCGCAGCCCCAGCCGACTTCTCAGGAGCCGACGCGCCCGGCCACGCGCACGCCGACGCCGGTCATCGCCCCCATCCTGAGCATCGGTAGCCCGGCGCCGGGGGCGCGCCTCCCGCTGGGCGGCGAAGTCGAAGTCAGCGGCTTTACCTACAGCGTGCCGGGCATGATCCTGCAGCTGGGGCTGACCAGCCACACCGGTTGGGCCATCGCCACGGCGACGGGAGAGCTGGAAACGGGTAGCTGGCGCGGCACGCTGCAGATACCGGCCAACGTCTACGGCAGCGCCGAGCTGACGGCGGCGCTGCTGGATGCCGGCGGCGGCCTCCTGACCACCGATACGATCCCGGTCTTCATCGAGCTGGCCGAGCCCCGGCCGGAAAGCTATCTCACGCTCATCCGCCCCCAGCCCGATCTCATCGCCGCTGCCGGCCACGCGCTCTACTTCGACGGCAATCTGCGCTCCGACACGGGCGGCAGGATGCACGTGGCCGTGCTCATGAATGATTGCCAGGAAGAAGTCACCGATTACAGCTTTATGCTGAACGGCAGCACATTCTGGCAGGTCTACGTTATCCTGCCGGAGAACGTCGAAGGGCCGGCTTGTGCCGTGGTAACCAAAGACGAGCCCGGCAGCGAAGGCTGGATGGCCGCCCAGGTGCCGCTCACCATCTATCCCCGCGACGACGAGCGCGGGCAGAGCATCGCCTTTGCCCACCCGTCGGCCGGCCAGCGTTTTACCGGCGGGCAGACCATCAACGTCAACGGCGTGGCCTACAACGCGCCCAATGGCGAAGTGCACATCAACGTGACCACCGAGGATGGGCGCGTGCTGGCCGATACGACCGTCGAGGCCGACCGGAACGGTTTTTGGCTGCTCGAGCTGTCGCTGCCGCCGGACGCGGATGGCCTGACCCAGGTCCAGGTACAGGCGTCGCTCGGCGATCCGCTGAGTCCATCGGCGACAGCCCAACTGATCTTCAACCTGGCGCCCGCACAATAGCCGGCGATGAGTCTCATTGTCGAAAGCCCGCCTTCGCCGTAAAATCAGCCTGTAATGCCTCCGGGTGTAGCGCTTTTTCCGGAGTGTGCTGGCTGAGGCGTGCGGAGGCAACGAGATGACCCTAGAAGGAGTTCCCACATGAGTGAAGCGAAGACTGCGACACCTGTCACCGACCCTGTCCACACCCGCGCCCCCTACTGGCAGGATGTTCCCGACGAACAGTGGATGGACTGGCGATGGCAGATGGCTAACCGGCTCAACAGCGTCGCCGAACTGGAGAAGGTGATCAATCTCACCGATTCCGAGCGCAAGGCGTTGGGCCAGCAGGGGCTCTTCCGCGTGGACATCACGCCCTACTTCGCCAGCCTCATCGATCCCGACGATCCCCATTGCCCCGTGCGCAAGCAGGTGATCCCCACGGCCCGCGAGATGGTGCCCTTCCAGTCGATGATGGAGGACTCCCTCGCCGAAGACAAACATTCGCCGGTGCCCGGTCTGGTGCACCGCTATCCTGACCGCGTGCTGATGCTGGTGACCACGCAGTGCGCCAGCTACTGCCGATACTGCACGCGCAGCCGCATCGTCGGCGACCCAACACAGACTTTTAGCCGTAAAGAGTTCGACGCGCAGATCGACTACATCGAGCGGACGCCACAGATCCGCGATGTCCTTCTATCCGGGGGCGACCCGATGGTGCTGGCGCCGAAGCTCCTGGACATGATCCTCGGACGCCTGCGGGCGATTCCGCATGTAGAGATCATCCGTATCGGCTCGCGCGTGCCTGTATTCCTGCCGATGCGTGTGACCCCCGAGTTTTGCGAGATGATTAGCAAGTACCATCCGATGTGGTTGAATATTCATGTCAATCACCCGAAGGAGATCACCCCGGAGCTGGCGGCGGCAGCAAACCGGCTAACGCGCGCGGGCGTGCCCCTGGGCAACCAGAGCGTCCTGCTGGCGGGCGTCAACGACTCGGTGCATATCCAGCGCAGGCTGGTTCACGAGCTGGTCAAGATCCGCGTGCGTCCCTACTACCTCTACCAGTGCGATCTCGTCGCCGGCTCCGGTCATTTCCGCACGAGCGTGAGCAGGGGTATCGAGATCATGGAGGGGCTGCGCGGCCACACTTCGGGCTATGCCGTGCCGACCTACGTCGTCGATGCGCCGGGCGGCGGCGGCAAGATCCCGGTAGCGCCCAACTACGTGATGGCCCAGTCGCCGGGCAAAGTGGTCCTGCGCAACTTTGAAGGCTTCATCACCACGTATACGGAGCCGGACGACTACGACCCGCACGAGATCGAGCATCTGGAAGAGCAGGTTGAACGGCGGCTGGAGCCCGGGCAGGAAGGCATTCTCGGTCTCCTGCAAGGGGAGCGCATGTTCATCGAGCCGGAAGGTTTTGGCGACGTGCATGCCCGTGGCGGCGCCGAGCATCGCCTGCGCAGCGGCGACGCCAGCCAGAAGTGGCAGCCGCTGGGCATTGGCGCTGTGGACCAGCCGGCCACCGCGCCGCCACCCCGTCTCATCGACCGCGAGCTGCCCGGTGAAGATGGGGAGGAAAAGCAGGCTGAAGAAGAGGTCGAGAAGACCGCCGAGTAGCCAGATCTGCGAGGGGCCGCAAGGCCCCTCGTTTTCTTTACTGCCGGACGGGAATGACTACAGCCTGAGCGCCCGGCGTATCCCCGGCAGGGCCTCCGCCGCCGCTTCACGCCCGTGGCGGATAAACGTCTCCATCTCGCTGAAGAGGACGTAAGTTAACCCGCCGAGGCGCGGCGCGATATAGCAGTCGCTCTCCGCGTGGCAGCCGCCGCTGTTGGCGAAGGCAATCTCCAGCGCCATGATGCCAATCCCCAGCAATCCCCCACCGCGCATAAAATCGGGCGCGAGAATGTCCACGCCGATGACGTAGTCGGCGCCCAGGGCGCGCACCACCGACGCGGGCGTGTTGTTGACCAGCACCCCATCGGCCAGCAGATAGGGTTCGTATTCCAGCGGCTCGACGGCAACGGGCACGGAAGCGCTGGCCCGCACGGCCGCCGCGACCCGGCCCCTGTCGATCACCACCTGCCGGCCCGTGCGCATGTCGGTGCAGACGGTGGCAAAGGGGCGCGCCAGATCGGCAAAAGTGATGTCTCCCAGCAGGCGGATGAAGGTGCGCTCCAGTGGCTCAAACGTCAGCAACCCCCGCCGGGGCCAGACGGGACGCGCCAGATCGCGCCAGCGGATCTTGCCGGCGATGTATTCCATCTCCGCTGTGCTCATCCCGGCGGCATAGAGCGCGCCCACGACGGCCCCTACGCTCGTGCCCGCCACGACGTCGATGGGGATGCCTGCGTCCTCCAGCTCCGCCAGCACGCCAATGTGGGCCAGGCCGCGGACGGCGCCCCCACCCAGGGCGATGCCCACGCGCGGGCGGGCGTTTTTCTCGTTCATGGCCTACGCCGGGAAGCGGGTGTCGACCTGACGCGCGCAGTTGACCAGCTCAATCGCCGCCTTTGGCGTCTTAAGGATCTTCATGAGGTTGCCCTTCAACTTCAGCCGGCGGGTCGT
>JAAYYY010000338.1 GCA_012515125.1 Chloroflexota bacterium | reverse complement strand
TGGAGGAAGCGAGCGTTTCCACCGTGGTCATCAGCTCGGCGCCGGTCTCAGCCACCCGCTCTTCCATCTGCACGCGCCCTTCGGCGCCCTGGGCTGCGATTTCCGGCAGGCGCACGGCCTGTACCGTCAGGAGCTGCTCGCGGAAGAGGCTCTGGGATTGCTCGACGCCCTGGCGGGTGTCTTGAATCGCCGTGCCGGCAAATTGCTCCAGCGCTTCCGGCGAGGCAGCAGCGGCCTGCTGAAGCTGATCGTTTAGCTGCTGGGCGGAGGCGGAGATGCGCGCCTGACCCTGCTCGCGCACGCCGGCAGCCGTCTCCATCGCCGCCGTGGCCTGCTGGTGGGCGGCGGTGACGTGCTGCTGGGCGATGCTTTCCAGCGCGGAACGTGCGGCGCGCTGCTGGGCGTCGAGCTGCTGCAGGGCGTTGCCGCGCATGTCGGCGATGATCCGGTGGGCCTCGGCGACCTGCTCGCGCAGCCCATTGAGGGCCGTAGCGTGGGCGTTGCGCACGCTGTCCATGCCCTGCGTATTGACCCGGGTGGCATGTTCCTGCAGGGTGGGCTCCAGACCGTTGCGGATGTCGGCCTGCAGGCTCGTCGAAGCCTCGTTGTAGCTGGAGGTGACGTCGAAGGAACGGGTCGCGAGCTGGCTCAGCGCTTCGGTCACGAGGCCGGGAGCGGCCTTGCGGCGGGCCTCGTTCTCGGCGCGCTGCAGGCCCGTGCCGCTGTCGGGAAAGAGCGTGTCTACCGACGACCCCCAGCTCTCGACGGCGTCATAGGCAGCCAGTGAGGTCATCTCCGCATCCCAAGATACGTCGTCGAGCAGGGTCACATAATCGGCGGAGAGATCGGCGACGATGGCCGTGATCTGGTCCCCGGCCGTCTCCGCGTTCCGGCGAACGGCTGCCAGCCCGCTGCGGCGCGCCTGGGCGAGCTGGCGGCGGGCGGCTTCGAACTGCTGATCGATCAGCTCGTCGGCAGCGAGCGACGCGGCGAGGACGGTCGTCTGCGCCTGGCCGAAGGAGGCAGAGAGCTGGGCGTCGGCCTGCAGTAGATCGCCGGCGAGCTGGCTCACGACGCTGCTATAGGAGGCAGCGGCCTGAGCCAGCAGGCTCTCCGCGCGGCCGGCCAGGGATTGCCGCTGGCGGCGCATATTCGTGACGGCAGCCGCGTATTGGGCAGGGACACGGCTGCGGGCCGGCGGCGCCGCGCGCGGGCGTGGCGGCGCAGGGGCCGGCGCTGTCTCCCCGGCCGGAGCCGGCGCGGGCTCTCTGACCGGCGTTCTGCGCTCCAGAACCAGAAGGGGCGGCGCCGTGAAGCGGGCCTGCTCGCGCGGCATCTCCAGAAACGGAGCAGTGGGCAGGACGAGCGGCGGCAGCGGTTCCAGGACCAGTTCGACGCCGGCTACCGCTTCCGTGCCATCCCCGCCGCCTTCGGGGGCTGTCGCTTCCGCCGGGGCCGGGGCGGCGGCTACCGGCTCCTCTTCGGCGGCGGGCGCGGTTTCCTCCACTGGCCCTTCGGGGCCCTGCTCCGCCGTTTCTGTGACGCCGCCGCCGGCCGGACTGACTGCGGCGTCCGCCTCTTCGGCCGCCGCCTCTCCGGCAAGCCGCTGCTCGCCGCCGGCTTCGACTTCGGGCGCGGGCGGCGCGCCAGACTCGCGCCCGGCGGTGACTGTTTCGGCGATCAGCCTGCGGCGGGCTTCCTGCTGCCGCTCGGTGGGTGCGGGCAGCGTCAGCGCGGGAGCCGGGGGTTCCCGGACGGGCGCCGGCGGCGACGGCGCGGCGACCGGTTCGGCAACAGGCGGCAGACGGCGACGGTCACCCATACTGGCGGGCCAGGGCGTAGTAGTCGCCGAAGGCGGCGCGCTGCAGGGGACGGCCCGGCTTGCCGTATTCGGCGGCGACGGCACGCACCAGGTGCACCATGCCGATGGCCTCGTGGCGCGCGGCCGCCGCAAAGGCCGCGGCGAGGACGCAGTTTTTGATGTGCCCGCCGGTCAGCTCGAACTGCCGGCCCAGAAAGGCAAAATCGACGCCGGCCTCGACCGGCGCCTCGCCGGGCAGCAGGCCGCGCCAGATGCGCTCGCGATCGGCGGCGTCGGGCAGCGGGAACTCGACGACAAACTGCATGCGCCGGCTGAAGGCCTCGTCGAGGTTCTGGCCGAAGTTGGTCGCCAGAATGG
>JAAYYY010000337.1 GCA_012515125.1 Chloroflexota bacterium | reverse complement strand
GTACGAAGGCGCTTTTTATGCCTGGGAAAGCCAAAACGGCGGTGAGGATGCCTGTTCGGACTATAACATAACGGACGTGTTCACAGGCCGTCCCATGAGGACCTGGTTTCGGGACAAGCAGGTCCACATTTCATCGGCGATCGTGTATGGCCTGATGAAGTATACGGATTGGACGGGGGACGACAGCCTGCTGCTGTCCGGTGGGATGCGGGTGCTGGTGGAAGTCGGGCGTTTTTACCACAGCATCCTGCTCAGAAGGGCCGACAAGGACTATTTTGAGATCCACGACGTCATCGGCCCGGACGAATACCACGACCACGTGGACAACAACGTCTTCACCAACCGGATGGCCCAATGGCACCTGAGGACGGCGCAGGAGCTGCTCGGCTGGTTGCGCGAGCAATATCCAGAGAAGGCCCCCTCCCTGCTCGCCGAGATCGGCCTGGAGGAAGAGGAGCTGGCGCGCTGGTCCGCAATCGCCGACCGGATCGCCATTCTCTACGACCCCGACAGCAAGATCTTCACCCAGTTTGAGGGCTTCTTTGACCTGAAGCCGGTTGACTGGGAGGCGTTTCGCGAGCGGACCCAATCCATGCAGGTCTTGCTGGGCATCGAGGGCGCCAACCAGAGCCAGGTCATTAAGCAGCCTGACGTTTTGATGATGCTCCTGCTGCTGCGCGACGAGTATGACGAGGAAACCTTCCGCGCCAACTGGGAGACGTACGTGCCTCTCACCGACCACCAGTACGGCTCCTCTCTCGGCCCTGCATTTCACGCCTGGGCAGCGGCTGAGTTGGGGCTGGCGCAGGAAGCGTACGATTTCTTCATGCTCGCCGCGCGGGCCGACCTGCTCAACGTGCGCGGCAACGCCGAAGACGGCATCCATGCGGCTTCGGCCGGCGGCCTCTGGCAGGCGCTGGTTTTTGGTTTTGCCGGGCTGCGGCTAACTGCCGGCGGATATGAGATTCAGCCCTGCCTGCCGGACCACTGGGACCGGCTGGCGTTCAACTTCTATCTTCAAGGCAAACAACAGCGGATTGATATTCATCATGAAAGGAGGTGATTGCCGGAACGCTCTGTCGTTGGCTGTTCGGCGCCGGCAAGGGCCGGACCGAATATTAGATGCTCACCCTATCTCGTGAGATGCAAAAAGTGAGGAGAAACGATGTCTGACAAAAGATTGATTCGTTGGCTGAGCCTCGTGCTCGTGCTCAGCCTGGCCCTGGTTGCCTGTGGCGGCAACAACACCGAGGAACCAGAAGCCGGCAATAACACGAATGTAGGCGTCGAAGAACCCGTCGATGAAGAACCTGTCGATGAAGAACCTGTCGATGAAGAGCCTGTTGATGAAGAGCCTGTTGACGAGCCTTCGGGTGCTACCTATGACCTGCAGCTGATGGGTTGGTCCAGCTCTGAGGGCGAGAACACCCGCCTGCAGGAGGTCGTCGATGCCTTCAACGCCAGCCGTGACGACATCAACGTAACCCTCAACCTTGTCCCGGACTATGACACCCGGCTGCAGACCAGTCTGGCCGGTGGCGCGCCGCCCGACGTCTTCTACATCGACAGCTTCCGCCTGCCTGACCTGGTCGAGGCCGGCGCCGTCGAACCGGCCGAGGGGCGCATTGAAGACCCCGACGATTTCTATGAGAGCCTGCGGGCCGCCTTCACCTACGACGGCACCTTCTATTGCCCGCCCAAAGACTTCAGCACCCTGGGCCTGCAGTATAACATCGACATGTTTGATGCTGCCGGTCTCGACTACCCGAACGAAGACTGGACGTGGGACGACCTGGAAGCCGCCGCCGCCGAGCTTTCGGATCCTGACGCCGGCGTCTACGGCCTGGTCCTCAGCGCCGACATGGCGCGCTGGATCGCCTTCCTCTACCAGGCGGGCGGCAGCGTAACCAACGAGGACTTCACCGAAATGACCCTGTTGAGCGACGAGGCGATAGCGGCGACAGAGTTCTACGTAGGCCTCATCGAGCAGGGATATGCCCAGCAACCATCGGAACTGGACAGTGGCTGGCCCGGCGAAGCGTTCGGCCGGGGCCGTGCGGCGATGGCGCTCGAAGGTAACTGGATTGTGCCGGCCCTGGCCGACCAGTTCCCCGACATCAACTATGGCGTGACCCAGCTTCCGGCCGGCGAGCAGGAGGCGACCATGGCCTTCACCGTCTGCTATGGCGTGCCCGCCGACATCCCCGACGACCGTAAGGAAGCCGCTTTCGAGGTGGTCAATTACCTCACCGGCCCTGAAGGGATGAAAGCGTGGACGGATCTCGGCCTGGCTATGCCCACGCGGCAAAGCCTCCGCGATCAGTGGCTGGAGCAGTTCCCCGACCTGCAGCCGTTCCTAGACGGGGCTGACAATGCCTACGCCTGGCAGTTCATCCCCGGCTTCCAGGACGTGCTCGACACCGTGAACAATGGCCTGCAGCAGGCCTTTGTCGGCACGATGCTCCCGGAGCAGGTACTGGAAGAGGCGCAGGCAGTAGGCGAGGAAGTCCTCGGCCGTCGCCAGTAACTAGAGGTCGCCAGACAGGGGTGGATCCGGCAGGGTCCACCCCTTTTCCCGGAGGTACCCCATGGCTAGTGGTATCAGGGGACAGGATAGGGAGGATACGGTCGCCGGCTGGCTCTTCATGACGCCGGCCCTGATCATCTTCGCCGTCTTCCTGATCATTCCCATCATCTTTGCCGTTTACTACAGCTTCACCGACTGGAATGGGATTAGCCCGCCGTCTGAAGCAAACATCATCGGCGCCGAGAACTACCGGACCATCCTCGTGGAAGGAGGGATCCGCCAGTCTGATTTCTTCAAGGCGCTGAAGAATACGACCTACTTTGCCCTCGGCGTCGTGCCGACGCAGACGATCCTGGCTCTGTTACTTGCCGTGGTGGTCAACCAGCGATTGCTGCGCTTTAAGAACTTCTTCCGCACGGCCTACTACTTCCCCTCCATCACCTCTTCAGTCGCCATCAGCCTGATCTTCCTGTTCCTCTACCAGCGCAGCGGCCTGATCAACAGCGTGCTCGAAACGATAACGTTCGGCGCGTGGGAGCCGATTGCCTGGATGTCCGATGCGCGCGGGCTGATCCACATTATCCTGGAGTCGCTGGGCGTTACGCTCCGCGACGGCCCGGCGTTCCTGCGCTCAGAGCTTCTTGGCCTGACTGTCTGGGATTGGATCAGCGGGCCGAGCGTGGCGCTGGCGGCGATTATGATCATGAACACCTGGACGACGATTGGCACCATGATGATCATCTTCCTTGCCGCCCTGCAGGATATCCCCAGCAGCGTCTACGAGGCCGCAGCTGTGGATGGGGCTACGGCCTGGCCGACCTTCCGGCGCATAACGATGCCCATGCTGCGGCCGACGATCTTCTTTGTCGTGACGCTGGGCCTGATTGGTACCTACCAGGTGTTTGATCAGATCTATGTCATGAGCAGCGGCGGTCCCGCCAAGACGACTCTGACCATGGCCTACATGGTCTATCGCAACGGCTTCCGGAATAGCGAGATGGGTCTGGGGGCGGCCATCGCCATCTTGCTGTTCATCATCATCTTCGTCTTGACCCTGATCCAGCGCCGGATCACCGGTAGCGAAGCGAATATGTAGGGAGGAGAATCCATGGCTGCAGTAACTCAACCGGTTCCCGTGCGCGAAGAAGTTCCCTGGACGGTCCGGCTCCGGCTGATCCTCTCGTACACATTGCTGTTCCTCCTGGCGCTTGTCTTTCTGTATCCCTTCCTGCTGACGATTACCACCAGCTTCAAACCCCTGCCGGAGATTGCCCGGAATCCAGTGCAGCTTATTCCGGAGACGATCACCCTGGAAGGGTACACACGCATGCGTAATCTGAACGTGGGCCGTTGGGCGTTCAACAGCGCCCTCGTAGCGACCGTGATTACGCTGGGTAACATTCTCTTTGCCAGCATGGCCGGCTATGCCCTGGCCCGCATCCCATTCCCGGGACGCCAGCCGCTATTTCTGACTATCCTGGGCACGATGATGGTGCCCGGGATCGTGCTGCTGATCCCGCTGTTCATCATTCTCAGGCAGCTCAGTCTGATCGACACCTACTGGGGATTGACGCTGCCCAAGCTCGTCGGCGCGTTCGGCGTCTTCCTGATGAAGCAGTTCTTCGAGTCGGTCCCGAAGGAGCTGGAGGAAGCAGCGCGTATCGACGGGGCGAACCGTCTGCAGATGTTCTTCCGCGTCATCCTGCCTATTGCCCGCCCGGCGCTGATTGCCCTGATCATCTTCACGTTCCAGGGAGCGTGGAACGACTTCATGTTCCCGCTGATCGTCATCAGCGTTCGCCAGGAGCTGTATACGCTGCCGCTCGGGCTGGCTGTGCTGCGCGGCGGCCTTGGCGAGAATCTGCAGTGGAACGCCATTCTCGCCGGCTCGCTGATCACCACCCTGCCGATGGCTATCGTGTTCATCTTCTTCCAGCGCTACTTTATCGAAGGTATCAGCTACAGCGGCATCAAGGGCTGATTTGTGAACCTGGGAATCGGGACCGTCCTCAGCCGCGCCTTGCGTCTGTGGTGGGACGATTGGGTGCCGTTCCTGTTGTTGAACGCCGCCTGGTTTCTGATGCAGCTAACCGTCGTCGGCGGGCCGCCCGCCACGGCAGCCCTCTACGCCATGGTGGGCGAAAGTCACGACGGCGTCTATTGGGGGCCGCGCGACGCCTGGACTGCCTTTCGCCGCTACTTTTGGCCCGCCTGGCGTTGGGGATTGCCTAACCTGGCCTTTCTGATCGTGGCCGTCTTCAACTTCGCCGCCTACTGGGACACGCCCGGCCTGAGCTGGGCGCTGCTGCGCTGGCTGTGGGCGCTGACTCTCTTCGCCTGGTTTGGCCTGAACCTTTTCTACTGGCCCTTCTGGCTCGCCCAGGACGACAAAAGCCTGCGGACGACCTATGCGAATGCCGCCCGCTTCTTTCTGCTCAACCCCACTGCCGGCCTGATCTTGACCGGGCTGAGCCTCATTCTGACGCTGGCGAGTATCGTCCTCACGCTGCCCTTTACCCTGGCCCTTGCCTGCTGGCTCGCCAGTGTGGCGACGGTCGCGGTGCAGCAGTCCTTGGAGCGAAGGCGGTCACGCTCGTAGCGCGACCGCCTCTACTGTCGATTTCGCCACCATGTTCGCCCCCGTCAGGCTGCTGCCTCGGCCTGGACCACGCCGTGGATGCGCCATTGCATGGCCAGCAGGTAGAGGAGCAACACGGGCGAGAGCAGGATCGCTGCGGCGACCATCGTGGCGCGGGTTGAGTAAGCCGTCGCCAGCCAGCCCATACCAGGGCCGCCAAGAACCTGGCCGATGGCATCGACCTGGCCGTTCATCGAGAGCACCGTAGCCCGGACCCTCGGCTCAATCTGCTTGTTAATCCAGGCGCGGTAGAGGGGTCCATTGGCCCCGCGGAAGACCTGGACGGCGAGAATGGCCAACAGGGCTACGGGAAGGCGGGTGGCCACGCCGAAGACGACGACGGAGACCACCATGACCAGGTTGAGCGCAAACTGCGCGCGGAGCGCCCGGCCCGTATTCTCCACGTCGATGCGCCGCTGGATCGTCTCGGTGACGATCAGGCCCAGGACGAGGCTGGCCGCGCCCAACGCGCCGAACCAGGGCACCGGCCCCTGCAGCCGGCCGATGTCGGGGAAGGTGAAGTGCGCCAGCAGGTGGGCGTGCCACAGCCTGTCCAGCCCTTCGCTGGAGAGGCCAAAGAAGAGACCGATGACCAGGATGAGCATCAGCACGCGGCTGCCGAGGACAAGCCTCAGGCCATCACGGAAGGTCGCCGCCATCTGACTCCAGGAGCTACGCGCGCCGCGCGGCGTCGGCCGGAAGCCAGTCTCGGGCATGAACAGGCCCAGAAAGAACGCCGGGACGACGTAGGCGGCGCCGGAGATGAGGATCGGCAGGGCCAGGCCCCTGGTGCCCAGTGCCGAGCTGACCAGAATGCCCATCAGCGCCCCGATGCGCCCGGCCTGCGATGCGCGCAGGTAGGCCCTGCCCAGCCGCTCCTCGCCGATCTCGTCGGCCAGCCAGGCATCTTCTGCCCCACTGATGAACGTCCAGCCCAGCCCCCAGAGCATTTCGCCGAGCAGGATGGGCAGGAAGAAGGGCAGGCTGCCCTGCAGGACAAAGGCCAGACCGACGACGGCGTAACCGATGATCACCGAGAGGCGCCGGCTGTAGACGTCGGCGACGAGGCCGGTCGGCACTTCAAAGATGAAGATGACCACTTCCAGGGCCGTCCCCAGGAGGACAAGCTGCAGTGGGTTGAGGTGAGCCGCCTCCACGCGATAGATGGCGTGGATGAAGCTCATCATCGTGAACAGGAAGGCATGGCTGCCGGACAGGAACAGGAAGAGGGGGTAGGCAGGTAATCTACGCATGAGCGTTATCCCTCAGGACCGGCCACGGCCCGCTCATCCCTGCACCTCTGCTTCCTCGCGTAGCGGCAGCCACGAGAGGTCGGCGGCGATGTCTTCTGCGTGAGGCACGTCGACAAACTGGCGCCAGAGCTGGCGCGTGATGGTGTGGGGGTCGGCCCGCAGCCGGTAGCGGTTGAAGTAGTCGCACAGGCGGGTGATGTCCCGCGCCAGGATGTCGTAGGCCTCGCTATTGCGCACGCTATCGACGACTTGCGGGAAGTCGATCAGTGTCACGCTGCCGTTCCAGTAGAGCACGTTGTAGGCCGAGAGATCGCCGTGAACCAGCCCCTGCTGCAGTAGCATGGCTACGTTGTGCAGCACGCGCTGGAACAATGGTCGGGCCTCGTCGCGCTCCAGCCGGATTTCGCTCAGGGTCGGCGCTGCCATCGCCTCGTCGCCAACGTAACCCATCAGGATGGCGTTGGCGGCAACGGCGATGGGGCGGGGCACGTCACCGCCGGCCTCGAACATCGACTCGAGCGTCTGGTATTCGTACATGAGCCACGAGGTGTGGGCGATCTGTTCGCCGAAGGTGGTCTTCTTGCCCAGGGCCCGCATCTCGCGCAGGTCGTTGTCCTTGATATCCTTGCCGTCGGTGCCGATTACGCGGCGGCCCTGCCGGTAGCGCTTGTCGTTGCGCAGGTTGCGGAACATGCGCGGCCGGTAAACCTTTGCAGCGAGCCAGGTCGCGCCCGTCTCCGGCGCGGCGGCGCAGCGGTAAACGCTCGCCTCTTTGCCGCCTTTGACGATGGCCACAACGTCGCTGATCAAGTGCTGGTCGTAGAACGGGCGCAGCGAATCGAGCAGCCAGACCCGTTCATGTTTGGCCGGCTGGTAGGTGATATTGAAGCCATCCTCCAGGCCGACGGCTTCGCCCAGCGCCGCGACTTCTTCGTCGCGCTCGCGGAAGGTAGGTGGCTTTATGCGATTCTTCCGGTGGCGGCGGGCGCGGCGATCGATGCTTTCGGGTTCAAACGCCTCTGCGTAATCGGCGTAATCTTCAAAGAAACTGAACTTATCAGGGTGAGTACTCACGGCTGTCAAATCCTCGTCTGGTTTGTCCGTTAATAACTGCTCGGGTAGGGGAATCCGTGGCAGCCGGACACGAAGAAAGCGCGTGAGACAAAACTGCCACGGGGTCAGCGTTGTGACACCGTGGCACAAAAAAGCCACAGGCAGTGCATACCTGTGGCCGCGTGGATGAGATCAGTCAGCCAGTCAGCAGGAAACAGGCATGCGC
>JAAYYY010000336.1 GCA_012515125.1 Chloroflexota bacterium | reverse complement strand
TCCAGATCCGGCCGAACTGGTTCATCAGCAGCTCGGCGTCGCGGCGATAGCCACCGGGGTCGGCGACTGAGGCCACGTAACCGCGCAGCCGCGGGATTTCCAGGGCGATGTAAATCGAGACAACCCAGACGAAAAGGATGGTGCTCAGCACGCGAATTGTCGTCGTCGCCAGCTGCCCGGCGTACTGCCCGCTGCGCGCGAGGATCGGCTCGACCCAGCCCAATAGCTGCGCGCGGATGGCGGACCAGTCCAGCGTGCTGATCGTGAAGCTGAACGGGCCAAACTCAATTTCGCTGTCGGGTGCGGGCAGCCAGTCGCGCAGCAAGTTGATGGTCTGGTTGACGAGGTTAGGCAGGCTGTTGATGAAGTTGACGACCTGGCCGAAGACGGCGACGCCCAGCGCGGTCAGGGCGCCGGCGAACAGCAGAATAAAGACGATGTAGACGATCACCGTCGCCGTGCCCCGCGGCATGGGCGTCCGGCGGGATATCAGGACGATGATCGGGTTGAGCAGGTAGGCCAGAATAGCCGCGGCGACGAGCTGGCCGATGAGGCCGGAAAAGCGCCAGGCGATGAGGGCCAGCAGCAGCAACGAGGTCACCGCGACCAGCGTCTTGATGGTGCGGCTCCACGGCGGCGAGGCCAGGTCCTCCGGTGGTGGAGGCGGCTGCGAAGGCGTTTCCTGCGTCATGACATAGTTATTATCAGCCACTGTCGCACGCTTGGCAATGCCCCATCTTCCGCTACAATGTGCCCCGCGTTCCGGCGTGCAGAACAGCCAGGGAGATTGGAGGAGATGACAACCATCCGCGAATCACAAACCATCCAGGGCGTCTATATAGCAGAGCTGGCGGCATACGGCGACGAGCGCGGCCGTTTCAGCGAGGCATTCCGCAAGTCCTGGTTCCCCCAACGCCACTGGGAGCGCATCCAGTTCAATCGCTCGGAGTCCCACGCGGGGGTCGTGCGCGGCCTGCACTATCACTTTCATCAGGTGGACTACTGGTGCGTGATGCAGGGCGAGATCCGCGCAGCGCTGGTCGATATCCGCCCCGACTCGCCGACGTTCCGCGCCACCCAGATCGTGCCGATGGGCGGCGACGCGCTGGTCGGGCTATTCATCCCGGTCGGCGTGGCCCACGGTTTCGCCGCGCTCACCCCAACTGTGCTGACCTACGTCGTGGACAACTACTACGACAGCAACGACGAGTACGGCGTGGCCTGGGACGACCCCACGCTGGCGCTGGACTGGGGCGTGACGGCGCCGCAGCTCTCGGCCCGCGACCGGGCCAATCCCCTGCTTGACGATATTCCCCTGGATAGGCTGCCCGACATGCGCCAGAGTGCAAAGCGGGGGCCCGACCGCTAGAGGCCAAACCCCCACGACGGGTTACAAACCCGCCCTACTTGATCCGCTCGTAGAGTGGCGGGCCGAGGATCAGCAGCCCGACGAGAATTGCGCCCAGCGCCCCAATGAGCACACAGGCCGCCGCCACGTCCTTGGCCACTTTCGCCAGCGGGTGCGGCTCTGGCATGGTCATATCCACCACCGCTTCGACCGCCGTATTGGCGAACTCGCCCATCCAGACGACGGTGATGGTCAGGACGAGGATGGCCCAGTCCTGGCGCGACAGCCGCAGCCACCAGGCCAGCACCAGGACGGCAATCGAGATGGCGCCGTGAATCCACGTGTTACGCTGGGTGCGCAGGACGTACCACCAGCCGGCGAAGGCAAAGCGGAAGCTGCGGATGCGGAAACGAACCTCGGTACTTAACCCGCCCATGGGGACTCAAGAAGCAGGATTGTCGTAGTCCGGGGAGCGCAGGGGCAGCTCCAGTCCGGCGAGAATAGCATCCTGAAGGCGCCACATTTCCTGCTGTTCGGCCGGCTCGGCGTGATCGTGCCCCAGCAGATGGAGAACGCCGTGCACGGTGAGCAGGGCCA
This sequence comes from Chloroflexota bacterium, assembly GCA_012515125.1. GTDB lineage: Bacteria > Chloroflexota > Anaerolineae > Promineifilales > Promineifilaceae > JAAYYY01. The sequence continues at coordinate 5,707 of JAAYYY010000336.1, read as the reverse complement.
GCTCGTCAAGCAGCCCGTGCCCGGCACTGCGGGCCTGCTCCACGGCGACGGGAATGGCAATGGCAATGTCGCCAAGGTACGCCTCCATGCCCGGCATCGGCTCGCCGGCCGGGAAGCTGAGCACGTCGGTCGGCTTGTCCTCGCCGAGGAACTCCCGATTGAGTGCGGCGATGCGTTCATTATCGACCAGCAAGATGGTCAGGCCGGAGGGCGGCGCGCCGGTGTGGGCCAGGGTCGCCTCGACCGCACGGACGAGGGTCCCGTGAACGGCGGCTTCGGGCAGCGGCAGCTCCACCTCGGCTTCGACGGTGACTTCGTGCTCGTTCACTAGCTTTCCTGGCGTTGGGCCGGCGCCAGCACAGGGCTGGAAATCGACTGCGGCTGCGGTACGGGCGCCGGGCCGTCCTGCGGGGCAACCGGCTGGCTCTGGCGGGGCCGCGCTTCCAGCGCTTCGTCACCCGGATAGCGCACGCGGACGTGGAAGCGACCCTTCAGTGTATTGATGAACGATTCGCGCAACGTGCGGATGTCGCCCAGCGTCAGGCCCGAGTCGTCGAGCTGCCCGCCCTTCAGATGGTCGTCGATGATCTTGTTCACCAGCGTCTCGATATCCTCGGCAGTGTTCGGACGGACGGCAGCCGACGACGCCTCGATGGAGTCGGCAAGCAGGACGATGCCCGTCTCGCGCGAGCGCGGGCGGGGGCCGTCGTAGCGGAAGCGGCTTTCGTCCACCTTTTCGCCCTCGGCGCACTGGTCCTGCGCCTTCTTGTAAAAGACATAGACGAGGCGGTCGCCGTGGTGCTCGGCGATGAAATCCTGGATGCGGTCGGGCAGGCGGTATTTGCGGGCCAGCTCCAGCCCGTCGCGCACGTGGCTGATAATGATCCGCGCGCTGCTGTAGGGGTCGAGCGTTTCGTGCGGGTTGATGCCCTCCTGATTCTCCGTGTAGAAAGGCGGGCGCAGCATCTTGCCCACGTCGTGGTAGAAGGAGCCCACACGCACGAGGGTGCTGTTCGCTTCGACGCGCTCGGCGGCCTGCTCGGCCAGGTTGGCGACCATGATGCTGTGGTGGTAGGTGCCGGGCGCCTTGCGCAGCAGCTCGTGTAGCAGCGGATGGTCGAGGCGCGACAGCTCCTGGAGCTGGAGCGCCGTCATCACGCCAAATAGGCCGCCGATGACGAAGAACCCGGCCAGGGTCAGGCTGGCGGAGATGATGCCGTTGAGCACACTGTACAGGAGCAGTTCCAGCACTTCGAGCGGCTCGGGGGTCTCGCCCAGGCGGAAGACAAGGATGACGAGCATACTGGCCAGCGAGCCGACGAGACCGGCGCGGAAGAACGCATTGACCCGCTGAGGATCGCGCAGGGTTAGCGCGGCAAAGAGCGGGCCGATCGTCATGTACACCGCCAGCTCCAGCGATTCCTGGGCAATGAGCCCGGTAAGCAGGCCCTGCAGCAGGCTGACAAACAGCGCAAGGCGCACGTCGAAGATGACGGCGATGAGCATAGACAGTGCCGCCGCCGGGAACAGGTAGCTATAGTTGCTCGTGCCGGGCACCGTCAGCTTGGCAGTCAGGGCAAAGATGGCGATCAGGCCGCCGAGCAGCAGGAGATAGCGTGGCGAGTTCAGCAGCGGGCCGCGGAAACGATACCAGTAGAGCATGATCAGGCTGGAGGTGAGGACCACAGCCAGGAAGATGCTGCCCACCCGGCCCCAGCTAATCTCCGGCTGGAGCATGCCCAGCTTTTCCAGCAGCTCCATATGCTCGGCGGTGACCGTCTCGCCAACGCGCAGGATGGGCTGGTCGCGCACGACCGTGCGCTCGCGCGGCTCGACGGCATTGGCTGCCTCGGTGCGGCGCTCGGTCGTCGCCTCCTCGTCGAAGAAGCTGTTGGGCACGATAAACTGGGAGACGAGACCGGTGACGACACGTTCCTGGGCCGGGCTCAGCGTCAGGCTGAACTGCGAGCGGGCGTTGCGCCGCGCTTCGCTCAGAGCCGCCTCGTTGTCGCGGATCTCCTGTCGCATGATGTTCTCGACGATGCGGTCGATGTCGTTGCGCACGGCCAGGAACTCGTCGGAGGTGAAGCCGAGCAGCAGCTCCGCCAGCTCGGGCTCGATGTTCACCCCCTCAATCTGGCTCAGATAGCGCAGCCGCGTAGCCAGATCGGCCTGGTTGTCCGCGCGCACGACCTCGATGAAGCTAAAGGTCGAGCGGACTTTGTTGAGCTGGGCGCGGGCAATGCTGACGTCTGGCGAGGAGTAAACGTCGGCGACGCGGGCCTGAGCCTGCTCGCGGGCCTGCTCGGTCAGGACTTCACTGTAGAAGCTGATGCTGCGGGGAGCAAGCACTTCCTCCGCCGCCGGCTCGCCCAGAGTGACAGAGACCTGCGGGCTGAGCACGAGGTTGAAGCTGTAGACGGCGGTCAGGATGATCGTCAGGGCAACGGCAAAGAGCCACAGGGGCGCTTCCTGCGTTACCTGCCGCCAGATGCGGCGCAGCCCGGTCGTTTCAGTACCGTTCATCATCGGAAATGTGTATGCCCACGGGTAGAAGCGGGGAGGCGGGCAGCGTCAGGCCCGGCCGGCGAGCAGCTCACGCACAACTTCGCTGACCACGTGGCCTTCTGCCTTACCCTGCAGGCGGGGCATGAGCTGGCCCATGACCCGTCCCATGCTCTTCATGTCGCCGGGTTGCACGCCCAGCTCTGCTATGGTCTGTGCTGCCAGGTCGTGAACCTCCTCACGACTCATCATCTGGGGCAGGAAAGCCTCGATCAGGCGCAGCTCCGCCTCTTCCTGAGCGACGAGGTCCTGCCGGCCGGCGGCGTAGGCGTCGTTGATCGTCTCGCGGCGCTGCTTAGCCTGGCGGCGCAGCACATTCAGCACCCCGGCATCGTCCAGGGGCTGCCCGCCGTCCACTTCTTCCTGCTGCACGGCGGCGAGAAGCAGGCGTAACAAATCCCGGCGTTCTCGGTCACCGCCGCGCATCGCTGCGGCCATTTCGTTTCTCAGCTTTTCCTTAAGCGCCATCGACACTACCTCTAGAAAAGATTGTAGCACCCGGCCCAAAACGGTGTCAAACGCTGGTACTCTGGGACTATTAATGCCTACGCCATTCTAACGCCGCACGCCCGCTCTCCCATCTCCATCTCATCTCTGCTATAATGGAGCCGAGGTCAGCCGGCGGAATGGGTGTAGCCACCACGCGCCGCCGCTGTAACTACCATGCAACCGACGGACTACCCCCTGAAACCTGACCGGCTGCGCCAGCTCTGGACGACATTTGTCAACTATGGCGAGCTGAGCAGCGAGCAAATCGCCAGTCTGGACCCCGCCGTGTGGCTCTCCTGGCAGCGCTGCCGCCCCCGCTTCGATCCCTTTGCCACCCCCCGCCTGAAGAGGCTCTCCCAGGCTTCGCTGCGGCCGGTGCGCCGCGCCCACATTGCCCTGACCAACGTCGCCGCGCCGCTCATGGAAGACATCCACCAGGATATAGAAGGCTCCGATTGCGCCATCATCCTGGCTACCAGCGCGGGCTGCGTGCTGGACTTTCTGGGCGACCCCGCCGCCGTCCAGCGGCTGCAGGAGAGCGGCATGGGCGAGGGAAGCTACTGGAGCGAGGAGCACGTCGGCACCAACGCCGTGGGCCTCGTGCGGATCATGGCCCTTCCCTCGCAGGTGGTCGGCGCCGAGCATTATCTCCGCATCTACCACCCCTATGCCACTACGGCAGCGCCAATTTACGACGTCCGCGGGCGCATGGACGGCATCCTTGCCATTGTCGGCCCGGCGCACACCGCCACCTCCCATACGCTGGGGCTGGTGATGACCGCCGCCCGAGCCATCAGCAACCAGCTCCACACAGACTGGTACGTAGAGGAGGCCAACCGCCACCTGAGCGCAGTAAAGACGACGCTGGGCGCGATCAGCGAGGGCGTAATCGCCTGGGATGCCGCCGGGGTCGTGAACCACACCAACGAGCTGGCCGGGCAGATTCTTGGGGTGAAGCCGTCGGTCATCCTGGGGCGCCATATCGAAGAGATAGCGGCCCTGCCCCGCCCGCTGGTCGAAGCGAGCATCGCCGGGCGAGAGCTGCGCGACGTCGAGGTGGACTTCTCCGGCGAGGGCCGCAACGTATCCTGCCTGGTGAACCTCCGTCTCGTCGTGGAGGGGCAGACGCCGGTGGCGACCATCGCCATGCTGCGGCCCATGGAGCAGGTCCGCCGGCTGGTCCACGCGCAGATGGGCACGCGGGCCACGCTCAGCCTGGACGACATCGCCGGGCAGTCGCGGGCGATGCGGGCGATGCTGCGCCAGGCACGCGTCGCGGCACGGGGGCAGGCGCCGGTGCTCATTCGTGGCGAGGGCGGCGCCGGTAAGAACTACATCGCGCGCGCCGTACACTACGAGAGCTCGCGCGCCGACGGTCCCTTTATCGCCGTGAACTGCCGGGCGATCCCTCACGAGCTGATGATCAGCGAGTTTCTCGGCTCAGACGAAGGGAGCCACACCCGGCCGAGCAAGTTTGAGCTGGCTAATGGAGGGACGCTGCTTCTGGACCAGGTCGAGAATCTGTCGCTGGAGATGCAGGCGGCTCTGCTGCAGGTCATCGAAACAGGGCACGTGCTGCGTATCGGCAGCGTCCGGCCGATTCCGGTAGACGTGCGCATTATCGCTTCCACCACGGCGAATCTCGAAGAAGCGGTTGCCGAAGGCAGTTTCAGCAGCCACCTCTACTATCGTTTTGGGGTCTTCACCCTGGTTGTACCGCCGCTGCGGGAGCGACCCGACGACATCCCTCTGCTGGCGGAGCGTTTCCTGGCGCGGATCACCGAGAACACGGAGCGGGCCTCGTGGATCAGCGACGAGGCGATGGCAGCGCTCTGTCGCTATCCCTGGCCCGGCAACGTGCGCGAGTTGGAGAGCACGCTGGAGCGGGCCTTGAACCAAAGCCACGACGGCACGATCCGCGTCGAAGACCTACCGGCGACGGTGCGCGTGGGGCGCGTGGTGACGGGAGCCTCCCCGCACCCGGAGCCGGTGCTCTCGCTGGAAGAGTCGGAGCGCGAGGCGATTTTGCGGGCGGGCTGGGCCTGCCAGGGGCGTGTGACGGAGATGGCCGAACAGCTCCGAATCGGGCGGACGACGCTCTGGCGCAAGATGAAGCACTATGACCTGAGCCCGGAGACTTTTAAGCTGGGGCCGAATGGCGGCGAGAATGTTTCATGATGAAACAGTTCTTGGCTTGCATTGTTTCACTTCGGAACAAAATCTGAGTTTAAGTTGAATTGGGGCCTGGGGAGGCTAAACTATTACATGGTACTTCGGTACGGGCGCCCCCAGGCCTGGAAGAAGCGCCACACAACCGAGTGTACCGGTTGTGCAGAATCACTAACGGCGACGAGGCCGCAGCGGCCTGTTCGCCGGCCCGGAGAAGGGTCATCTCCGAGCCCTCAGTGATCATTCTAGGAGGGACGGGAAGCAAGGAGGGTCTATCGACCGCACGGAGTCTGCAGTCAGCTTCCCCACGGGCTATCGCAGCCCGCGCCTCTTCACAAGGGAAGAGGTGTTGTTTCCCGTAGAGTCATAACCAGTTTAGCTTTTGGAGGTTACAAGTAATGGAGAGAGAGAGAGGTATAACTGGCGAGCTGATCGCCGAGCTGTTCGGCACCTTCATCCTGATCCTGCTCGGTGACGGTGTTGT
>JAAYYY010000335.1 GCA_012515125.1 Chloroflexota bacterium | reverse complement strand
TTGCCTGCCTTGACAACGTCATGCAACGCCTCCATCGTCTCCTCAATCGGCGTGGTGTAGTCCCAGCGGTGGATCTGGTAGAGGTCCACGTAATCCATACCCAGCCGGCGCAGGGAAGCGTCGATGGCGTCCATGATGTGCTTGCGGGAGAGACCTCTGGCGTTGGGATCGTCGGGATTCGTGGGGAAGTAGACTTTGGTCGCCACCACGACCTCCTCGCGCCGGGCAAATTCGCGCAGCGCCCGGCCGGTCACTTCCTCACTAACTCCGGCCGAATACATGTCAGCCGTGTCGAAGAAGTTGATGCCCAGCTCCAGCGCCCGCCGGATGAACGGCCGGCTGCTTTCCTCGTCCAGAACCCAGTCGCGCCATTTTGGCGTGCCGTAGCTCATCATGCCCAGGGAGATTCGTGAAACCTTTAGCCCGCTGTTGCCGAGAGTGACGACCTGCATCTTTCCTCCCGAGTGGATGTCGATGTAATTCCAGTATACGGTCCCTTAACGTGCCTGGCAACATCCTTTGGGAGCCCCTGGCGTTCCTGCTATAATGACTACCTTATGTCAGCCGTGACCGGCAGCCGCCGACTCCAGTTCTGGCTGGGTATGCTCATCACCGCGCTCAGCATCGCCGTCCTCTTCCTTTTTGTCGATCTGGAACAGGTAGCTGCTGAGCTGCGGAGCGCCGATTATCGGGCGCTGGTGCTCAGCTCGACGGGCATTGTCGCCTTCCTTTTTCTGCGGGCGATCCGCTGGCGCTTTCTGCTTGCCAGCGTTGCCCCACTGCAGCCGATCTTCCACGTGCAGAACATCGGCTACCTGATTACGTATCTCCTGCCCTTCCGGCTTGGCGATGTCGCCAGGGCGATACTCGTCGCCAACGTCCCGGGGGTTAGCCTTTCTGCAGGTCTTTCGACCATGGTTGTCGAGCGCGTGCTCGACCTTCTCTTCATCGTCATTCTCCTGCCCTTATCGCTGGCGGGTGTGGCCCGTGTTCCGGATAGCTACAGGGCGCTGGCGCTGACGATGGGCGTGCTGGCGGGTGTGGCGGCGCTGGTGCTGCTCGTCCTGGCCAACCAGCGCGGCCGGATCTACCGACTGGTCACGCGGCTCATCGAGCCCATCCGCTTTCTGGACACCGAGAAGTGGGCACGCCGGGCTGACGACCTGCTCGCCGGGATGAGCACGCTCACGAGCGTGCGCGACGTTTTTCTGCTGGCTATCCTCAGCGCCCTGGTCTGGGTGCCGATCGTCTTTGCCTACTACATGGCGCTGGTGTCGGTCCATCTGCGGCCCACCCCGGCCATGGCCGCCTTTACCGTGTCCGCCGCTGCGCTCGTCGTCGCCGCACCCTCGTCGCCGGGTCAGGTGGGCGTCTTCCATCTGGGGGTGACGGCGGCGCTGAACCAGGTCCTCGGCGTGGCGCGCGATCCGGCCTTTAGCTTTGCCGTTCTCTACCACGCGGTCAATATGCTGGTGGTGCTCGTCTTTGGCGTCATCGCCGTCAACCGTGTCCGGGTGGATCTGCGCGCGCTGGTCGAAAAGGCGCGCAATTTCCGCCGCAAGTAAGTCGTATATGAAGATCCTTGAAGTCCTGACCTACTACCGGCCGCATGTGAGTGGCCTGACCATCTACGTCGAGCGGCTCAGCAAGGCGCTCGCCCGGCAGGGGCATGACGTCACCGTCCTGACCAGCCAGTACGAGCCTGAGCTGCCGCGGCGCGAGGATCTCGCGGGCGTACACGTCGAGCGCATTCCCGTCGCCCTCCGCGTGAGCAAGGGCGTGATCATGCCGACGTTTGGTCACCACGCCACGCGCTGGTCGCGCTGGGCCGATGTGATCCATCTGCATTTGCCCCAGTTCGACGCGCCGGGCTTGGCCCTGCGCGGGCGCCTGTTTGGCAAGCCCGTTGTCCTCACCTACCACTGCGACCTGCAGCTTCCCCAGGGCGCCTTCAACCGCGTCGTCAACAACGTCGTCCTGGCCATGAATCGGATCGCCGGGAATCTCGCGGACGCGGTGGTTACCTACACGGCCGATTATGGCAGCCACTCCCCCTACCTTTCGCGCTACATGGGCAAAAAGCTCCATATCATTCCTCCGCCCGTCGAGCTGGCTAGCTGCCCGCCCGACATCGCCGAGGAGTTCCGCGCCCAACACGATCTTGAAGGCAAGAAGGTGATCGGCATCGCGGCGCGGCTGGCTACCGAGAAAGGCATCGAGGTGCTTCTGAACGCGCTGCCGCTGGTCCTGGAGAAGTATCCGGAAGCAGTCGTCCTGCACGCCGGCCCCTATAAGAACATTGTCGGCGAAGAGGCCTATGCTGCACGCCTGCAGCCGCTTTTTGAGCAGTATCGCGACCATTACCGGCTGCTCGGCACCCTGCACGGCGCGGAGCTGACCGCATTCTATCGCAGCCTGGACGTTCTCGTTTACTCCAGCCTGAACAGCACGGAGAGCTTTGGCCTCGGGCAGATCGAGGCGATGATGAACGGCGTGCCGGTCGTCGTGAGCGATTTGCCGGGCGTTCGCCAGCCGGTGCGAATGACCGGCATGGGGGAGATCTTCCCCGTCGGGGACCACGAGGCGTTGGCGGCAGCCCTCATCCGCGTGCTCGACAGGCGGGAGAGCTACCGGCGTCCCGGCGACCTCATCGCCGCCGGCTTCGACCCGGACCAGACGGCGCGCGCCTACGTGCAGCTCTTTGAGCAGCTGCAGTCGGGCCACTTGCCCGGCGACGTACCTGAACCACAGGCATACGAGCGTCTGCGGGCCCTGAATGAGGAGGAAGCGTAGGCGTGGTGGATACCGTCACCCGGCGCGAGCGTGACGACCTGCTCTGGCGCCACCTGAAGTCACTGCCGGCCTTCCGCGCCTTGTTGCGCGCCGTCGAGGCCCGCTTCTACCGGGCCATCAACATCCCCGGCCCGGTGCTTGACCTGGGTTGTGGCGACGGCCATTTTGCGAGCATGGCTTTTGACGAGCCGCTTGCAGTTGGCGTTGACCCCTGGTGGCGGCCGCTGCAAAAGGCCCGTCGCGCGGGCGCCTACCGGCTGAACGTCCAGGCCCTGGGCGACGCCCTGCCTTTTGCGAGCGGCTGTTTCGGCAGCGTCATCAGTAACTCGGTCCTTGAACATATCCCGGACGTGCAGCCGGTTCTCGACGAGGCCAGCCGCGTTCTGCGACCAGAGGGCCGGCTGGTGATCACCATGCCCAGCCACCTGTTTACCGAAAATCTGGGCGGCGCCCAGCTGCTGGGCCCGCTTGGCCTGGGCGACAGTTACCGGCGCTTCTTCAACACCATCTCACGACACGCCCACACCGACCCGCCCGAGCTGTGGGCCGAGCGACTCGCTCTCGCCGGCTTCCGCGTTCTGCGCTGGCAATACTATTTCTCGACCGGCGCGCTGCGTACCCTGGAGGCGGGCCATGCCCAGGGCCTGCCGGCGGCTGTCGTGCACTTTCTCACCGGCCACTGGATTGTCGCCCCCTGGCGGAGCAGCCTCAGCCCGACGGAACGCTGGGTGCGCCCCTACTATGAGGAGACGCCCCCCGAGTCCGGCGCCTACCTGTTTTTCCTCGCCGAGAAGGTGGCAGGCGGGCCGGTCGAGGCGCTGCTGCCGCCAGCCCGGCCCTTCGCCACGGAGACACTGCAACAGGTGGACGCCGCGGGCCGCGCAGAGGAGGCCGTTATCCCGCCTCCGGCCCCGGCGCCGCTTCCCGCAAGAGAACAGCCACGCGTCGAGAGCCGGCCGGTTGGCGCGGCGCGCCCGACCGGACAGGCGCTGCAGAGAGTCCTTTTGCTCCTGACCGCCGCTCTGGCTCTGCTTGCCCAGCTACAGCTTTCGCGGCCGAACGCCAGCCCGACCGGCGGCGTCACGCTCTATGTGCTCTCCCTGCTCTCGCTGGGCAGTCTGCTCCTTCTCCGCCGCCAGATGGGTGGACTGGAGCTGCCTCGCCCGAGCGAGCTGCCACGCCAGCGCCTGCTCTATCCGCTGGCGCTCCTGCTGGCCCTGTTTGCCCAGCAGCTCGGCGGGCGCACGCTCTACGGCGGGCGGCCCTGGCTTGCCCTGCCCTTCTGGGGCGGCGCCATCGCCGTGGCCTTTTACTCGCTGCGCTGGCCCGCGTCGCCAGTCGATGCGTTGCGCTGGCGCCTTCCGGGCTGGCGCACGCTTTTGCTGCCCGGCGGGCTGTTCCTGCTCGCCCTGCTGCCCCGGGTCGTCGCTCTGGCAGAGCACCCCTTCATGCTCAACGGCGTCGAGGCCAGCCTGGGGCTGGATGCCCTGGCGGTGGCGGACGGCCGCATCGGCAATCCATTCGCCACGGGGTGGCTGACCAATCCCATCCTGCCCCTTTTCCTGCAGGCGATACCGCTGAAGCTCCTCGGCCCGGGCGTCGTGGCCGCCCGCCTGCTCTCGGCGCTATTCGGGGCAGCGACGGCGCCGCTCCTCTATTTCGTTGGGCGCCGGCTGTGGAGCGAGGCCGTTGGTATCACGGCGGCGCTGTTACTTGCGGGCTCGCACTGGCATCTGCATTACAGCCGCCTGGGGATGACCAACGTCTGGGAGCCGTTTTTCCTTCTCCTGGCCCTCGGGTTGCTGGCGATTGCGCGGCAGACGGGCACGCGCAGCGCCTGGCTCTGGGGCGGCCTCGCCCTCGGCGCCAATGCCTACCTGTACACCCCGTCGCACCTGCTGCCCTTTCTGCTGGCAGCGCTACTGGTCTACGTCGCGCTCTTTGACCGGCGCACCCTGGCTGCGCAGGGGCGGCACATGCTGGCTGCGCTGGCGCTGGCGGCGGTCGTCGCTCTGCCTATCTGGCGCTACTATGCCCTGAATCCGGGCCTGTACATGGAACGAGCTGGCACGCTCGGCATCCTGCAGAATGGCTGGCTGGCCCAGGAGGCCGCACAGACGGGCGAATCGCTCGTCGAGCTGGCCGGCCGGCAGCTTTCCCAGGCGGCGCTGGCCTTCAACGCCACCGTAGACCGGTCCAGCCATTACAATCCCGGCGTCGCTCTGCTGCGCTTCTGGCCCGCGCTCTTTTTCGTCCTGGGCAGCGGCGTCGCCCTGATCCGCTTGCGCCAGTTCCGCTATGCGCTCCTGCTGATCTGGGTCGCCGTCACGGTCATCTTTGCCGGCGCGCTGCTGCTGGACCCGCCGGCCAGCCACCGCCTGCTCGTCGCGGCCCCGGCCGTCTTCCTTCTCGCGGCCCTGGGGCTGGTGGAGATGCTGCTGCTCGTCCTCGGATTGCTGGAGCGGCGGCCCAATGCCCGGACGATGGTGCAGGCGCTGGCCGTGCTGGCTCTGCTGTTCGCCGCAGCCGACCTCGCCTTCTACTTTGGACCCTACCGCGCGACGCACCGCTTCGGCGACCGCAATACTGAGATCGCCTACCGCATGGCGCTGTACATGCAGACGCTGCCCGAGGAGTCGGTCGTCTATTTTCACGGCCCGCCCGTGATGTACGTTGACTTCCCGACCCTCTCGTTCCTGGTGCAGGGGTATCAGCCTGACGTGAACCTGTTCAACGTGGACGATCCGGCTGCGCCATTACCGGTGGAAGAGGGATTGCTCACGTTTGTCTACGTTCCCGAACGGAGCGGCGAGCTGGAGAGCACCCGCGAGCGCCTGCCGGGAGGTCACGTGCGCAGCTTCGACGGTTTTCTGGCCGACCCGCTCTTTTACAGCTACGAGGTCCGGCCCTGACTTGTGCCGGCTGCCCAGCCGGGCTAGAATTCGCCGCCTGTGGTTTTCTGGCGGTCTGGCTCAGGCGCCATTCACATTTCTGGCTTTTACTACGCGCCGGTAAGGACCGGCGTGTATAACATAGGGTGGCGAACGTACAGTGGCGACCGCCTGCTGTCGATATGGCAATTAACCTGCAAGAGCGCGAGACGACTGCCGCAGAAGAGGTAGCAACCGAGACGGCGACGCGCCGGGTGCTCCCGGCTACCGAAACGCTGGCTCTGGTGCCGCTGCTGCTGATCCTCGTCCTTGCCGGTTTCTTTCGCTTCACCGGCCTCAACTGGGATGAGAGCCACCATCTCCATCCTGACGAACGCTTCCTGACGGACGTTGCCAATCGCCTGCAGCCCGTTGCCGGCCCGCTGGACTACCTGCGCACCTCCGAATCGAGCCTCAACCCCTACAACGCCGGTTTCCCTACCTACGTCTACGGCAACTTCCCCATGACGGTGACCCGTTACGTCGGTAGCTGGGTACAGGAGGCGTGCGTCTCCTTCTCGCTCGATTGCCCGGTGCGTTACGACGCCTACGACGGCATCTTCCTCGTCGGGCGTGTCCTCTCCGGTCTTATGGACCTCGTCTCCGTCCTGTTCATTTTCTTCGTCGGTCGGCGGCTCTACGACTGGCGTGTAGGGCTGCTGGCTTCGCTGCTGATGGCGATGGCCGTGATGCCCATCCAGCAGTCGCACTTCTTCACGATGGACAACTGGGCAGCCGGGCTGACGACGGCAGCCATGTACATGGCCGTGCGCGCGGCGGAAGAGGGCCATCGCCGGCGCTGGTGGCTGCTCTTTGGCCTCTTTCTCGGCCTGGTCGTCGCCTCGAGGATCAACGTCGCCCCGCTGGCGGCGATGGCCGGTGTCGCCGCTATCGTCTGGCTGGCGCGGCGCGCTCCGCAGGGGCGGTTCTGGTCCTACCTGCTAACGAAGGCCGGGAGCAGCGACCTGCAGCGGGCCGCAATTGGCGTTCTGCTGGCCGCCTTCGTTTCTCTCCTGACCTTCCGTTTCGCCATGCCCTACGCCTTTGCCGACGGCGAGATTGCCCGGCGGACCGCCATCGCCGAGACAGGAGTCGAGCCCTCCTTTCTGCGGCTGGCCCTCGAATCGACAATCGGACTCAACCCCGACTTCCGCGCCGACATGGAAGAAATCCAGGGATTGCAGCAGCCTGAAGCGAACTACCCGCCGGCGCTGCAATGGACCGACCGGGCTGCGCTCCTCTTTCCCTGGACCAATATGGTCCTCTACGGCATGGGGATTGCCGCCGGTCTAGCCGCGACCCTCGGCTTTTTCTGGGCGCTCTGGCGCATTGCCAGCGCCCGGCCGGACTGGACGGCCCATGCCCTGCCCGTTGCCTGGAGCGGGCTGTTCTTCCTCTTTACAGGCACGCGCTGGGTGAAGTCGATCCGCTACTTTCTACCTATCTATCCCTTCCTGCTGCTGCTCGGCGCCTGGGCGCTCATCACCGTCTGGGACAGGGCGCGAGAAGCCCGGCCGTCCCGGCGGACGCTGGCCAGGGTCGGGGCGGGAGCGCTCATCCTGCTGGTCGTCGCGCCGACCTTCCTGTGGGCCAACGCCTTCGTGAACATCTACCGCGAGCCCCTGACGCGGATCGCCGCCTCTCGCTGGATCTTCGACCACATCCCCAGCGCGGCGGCGCTGCTCTATGAGGCGGGCGGGGAAGAGCAGGCGCTGCAGCTTCCGCTGCGCGGTTACACCTTTGAGCCGGGCGGCCCGTCGCTGAGCCTCCTCTTCACACTCCCCGAAGATGCCCCGGAGACCGCGACGGCGAGCGCCCTGCGCTTCAATTACCTCAGTACGCTGGCAGGGCAGGAGAGCGAGGCCACGTTCGAGCTGCGCCTGGTGACGCCCGCGAACGAGACGCTTATCGCCTCCTCCCAGCAGGTGACGGTCAGCGGCGAGCGTGAATCCGCGACGCTTGCCCTGCCGGCTGTCCCCCTTGAACCGGGCGGCTCCTATCTCTTCCAGATTGCGCTGATCGACGGCGAGCCGCTGGTGGCCGACACGAGCGTCTTCGTCAACGAGGAGTGGGATGACCTGCTGCCGGTCAGCGTCGATGGCCGGCCGGCTTACGGCGCCTATTATCGCGAGGTAGCCGGAGGCCAGCGGCCGATCACCTGGTTCGACAGCCCGGAGAAGCGCGACCTCATGCTGGCCTGGCTCGACGAAGCGGATGTCGTCGCCCTCAGCAGCCAGCGCAGCCTCTGGAACACGCCGCGCCTGCCGCTGACCTACCCGCTGAACATCGCCTACTACGAGGCGCTGTTCAACGGCGATCTGGGCTTCGACCTCGTGGCCGAGTTCCACGCCACACCGCAGATCGGCCCGCTCCATATCAGCGACACGACGGGCCGGATTGGCTGGGGCAAGCCGCCCGACATCGGCTGGCCTCCGCCCGGCGACCTCGCCGCGGAAGAGGCGTTCAGCGTCTACGACCATCCGCCGGTCTGGATCTTCCAGAAGAACGACAGCTATAGCCACGAGCGCGCGCTGGTGATTCTCGGCGCCGTCGACCTGACGCAGGTCGTCGTCATGAATCCGGGCGAGGCGACGCGGGCGCCCAACGCGTTGATGCTGCCCGCCGCCCGCTGGGAGAGCCAGGGGAGCGCCGGCACCTTCGCCGAGCTCTTCAACCTCGACGGCATCCTCAACCGTCAACCCTGGCTTGCCGCCGTCGTCTGGTGGCTGGCTGTCGTAGTCCTGGGGTGGATCGCCTTCCCGCTGGCCTTTGCCGTCTTTCGTGGCTTTCCCGGGCGCGGCTTTGCCCTCTCGCGCATTCTCGGCCTGCTCGTCGTCTCCTGGCTCGGTTGGGTTCTGGCAAGCTACGCGATCCTGCCGAACAACCGGGCCACGCTGCTCCTGTGCGTGCTCGTCCTCGCTCTGCTCAGCGCCTTCCTCGCCTTCCGGCAGCGGGCGGAACTCGCCGCGTTTGTCCGCGACCAGCGGCGCTATCTGCTCCTGGTAGAGGCGCTGGCCCTGGGCCTGTTTGTCCTGGCTCTCCTGCTGCGCCTCGGCAACCCTGACGTATGGGACGTGATCTGGGGCGGCGAAAAGCCAATGGACCTCTCCTACTTCACCGCCGTGCTGAAGAGCCAGAGTTTCCCGCCCTACGACCCGTGGTATGCCGGCGGCTACATCAACTATTACTATTACGGCTTCGTCTTCGTCGGCTTCGTCGCGAAGCTGCTTGGCGTCGCGCCGGCCATCGCCTACAACGTGGCTCTGGCGATGGTCTTCTCCTTCACCGGTCTGGGCGCGTTCAGCCTGGCCTACAACCTCGTCGCCGCCGGCCGGGCTGCGGCGGGCCGGCTCAGCGGCCTTTCGCGCCGAGCCGTGGGCGCCGGTCTGCTGGCCGTGCTGCTGGCGCTGCTGCTCGGCAACCTGGGCGAGCCGGGCGTCGTCCTCAACGCCTGGTACCGGGCCGGGGACACAGACCTCAACAGCGGCCTTGCCGGGCTGGATGCCCTGGCCCGCACGGTAGACGGCGCCCTGGATATGACGCTAGGCGGCGAGACAGCGCCCATCCACCCCGGCGACTGGTTCTGGACGACGACACGCGCCATCTCCGTGCCGGAGGGTGAGACGGCGCCGATTACCGAGTTTCCGTTCTTCACCTTCCTGTACGGCGACCTGCACGCACATATGATCGCCCTGCCGCTGACCCTGCTGGCGCTGGCCTGGTCCGTGAGCCTCGTGCTCTCGGCCAATCCAGCGCGACCACCGTCCGGCTGGACGGCGGGCGCCCTGCGCTGGTTTACCGGCGCGCTGGCCATTGGCGTGCTGCGGCCGACTAACACCTGGGACTGGCCCACCTACCTGTTCATCGGGATGCTGGCCGCCGGTTATTACGCCTTTGCCCGGCGCCGGCAGTTCAGCCTGTCGGCAGCCGCGCAGGGGCTGCTCTATGCCGTGTTGCTCGCCGGCCTTTCGACGCTGCTCTTCTGGCCTTACGTCAGCAACTACGGCGCCGGTTACGAGAGCTTCAGGCTGTGGCCGGGACCGTATACCTCCGTGGCCGATTACCTGGTCATACACGGGCTCTTCCTCTTCCTTGCCGTCACCTATCTGGCCGTCGAGTTCCGCGCCTGGAGCCGGACATGGCGGCAGGAAGCGCTGGAGCGGCTGGAGCCGTGGATGTGGCCTCTACTGTTGTCGCTGCTGGTCTACGTCCTCATTCTCGTCATCTTCCTCGTGCGTGGCATCTGGGTGGCGCCGCTGGCCCTGACCCTGGCGCTTTTCTCCTTTGCGCTGGCGCTGCGCCCCTCGCTGCCCGAGCCGCGCCGCATCGTGCTAATCCTGCTCGCGGGCGCCCTCACCCTTACGCTGCTGGTGGAGATTGTCGTCCTCGAGGGTGACATCGGCCGGATGAACACCGTCTTCAAGTTCTACCTGCAGGTCTGGCTGATGCTCAGCGTGGCGGGCGCCGCCGGTGCGGCCTGGCTCTGGCCTGCGCTCGCCCGCCGCTGGGGGCGAACCCTGCGCCGCTCCTGGCTGGTCGTGCTTGGCCTGCTGGTCGCCGCTGCGGCCCTCTATCCCCTGCTGGCGACGCCGGCCAAATGGCACTCCCGGCTAAGCGCCGAAGCCCCACACACGCTGGACGGCATGGCCTTCATGGCGACGGCCAGCTATGGCGACACCGCCTTCGACGGCAGCCCGCGGGAAATCTCGCTGGCCGCCGAGCAGGAAGCCCTGCGCTGGATGCAGGAGAACGTGGAGGGCACGCCGGTGATTGCCGAAGCCCACGGCGGCAATCCATACCGTTCCATCGTCAGCCGGGTCGCCATGTACACCGGCCTTCCGACAATCATCGGCTGGGACTCGCACCAGAGACAGCAGCGCGCTGCCGCTCCTGACCAGCTGGTGTGGGACCGCGTCGCCGACGTCAACCGCCTGTTCGGCTCCGCTCAGCCGGGCGAGGCGCTGCAGGTGCTGCGCGAATATGGCGTGGGTTACGTCTACGTGGGCGCTTTGGAACGCGCTTACTACCCGCCCGATGGCATCGCCAAATTTGAGCGTCTTGCAGCCGACGGCTACCTGAGCGTGGCCTTTACGAACGAGGACGTGACCATCTACGAAGTGGACCGGGAGGCCTTGAGCGCCGGTCTGCCGGGAGGGCTCGGCTCATGATGCCCCTCGCCGACTGGTGG
>JAAYYY010000334.1 GCA_012515125.1 Chloroflexota bacterium | reverse complement strand
CCAGGCCCAGGGCGGCGGCGATCACGACGAGCAGGTCCAACCCGGCAGCCGTGCGCTGGAACAGCCCCAGAAAACAGGACGCCTCGGCGGTCAGATAGCCGGCAAGGAAAAAGACGCCCCAGCTAAGCGGCCCGATTAACGTCACCAGGAACATGCCCAGAAACGGCCTATCGCTGCTTTCGTCCACACTTGTAGTCGTCATCATCTTTCGCCGTCAGGGTGTCAGGTAGAGGATGCCAAAGGTGATTATCCAGAAGGCGACGATGGCATATACGAACCAGGCGCTATTCTGGACGGCCGTATGGTCCAGCTCTGTATAGTGGCCTCTCCAGGCCCAGACCTGGACAAACAGGTTCATCCCCAGGGCGATGACCAGCAGGAGCAGCATGTAGCCGCCCAGAGTGTAGAAGAGCGAGGCGTAAGCATTGATCCGCCAGTCAAAGGGCAGCTCGATGAACGCCCAGATCATGATGCCCAGGGCAGCCGCGCCCAGGAGAAAGGTCAGCAGCAATCCCAGGCGCAGCCGCCGGAGATTGCCCCGGCGAACGTCGCTCACGGCCCCCCACACCGCTAGTACCGCCAGAACCAGCAGCGCTGTGGCAATGCCGGGCTTGAGAAGGTCCAGCGGCGGAATGCTCTCCGGCGGCCAGATCTTGTTCTCCAGGCGAATGTAGAAGTAGCTAAACAGGAAGCTGCCAAGGGCAATCGCCAGGAGCAGGATCGCCAGCGCCATGCCCCAACGGCCGATCGTAACGCTGCCGTTGGATGGACCCGGATATTGAACTGCTCCTCGAATTCGCGCTCTTTTTCGGTGAACGGGATTCTGTCGGGCCAGTGCCAGCCGATGAACGAAATAATGACGACGGCGATCCCCAGGTAGGCCAGCCAGTGCAGCGAGAAGACCTCGGCGCCGAAGATGGCGACGAGGGCGATGCCGGCGACGGCGGGCCAGATGGACGGGCCGGAGACACGGAAGATCTCCACCGGCTCGCCGTTGATCGCGCCCGTCACCAGCGCCGCGCGCCAGCGAAGCGGCCACTCCGACAGGGCCTGCAACATGCGCTCGGTGTTGGTCGTGTCGCCCAGCACCTCATCTTCTTCCTCGATGCCGGTCTGCTCCCACAGGGGATGGCGGCTGCGCACGATAGGCAGGTGGGCAAAGCCGTAGTTCGGCGCCGGCGAAGTTGTCGCCCACTCCAGCGTGTCGGCATTCCAGGGGTTGTTCCCGGCCGGCTGGCCGTTGCGGCGGCTGTAAAGGAAGTTGGCGATGAAGACGGCCACGCCGGCTGCCATGATAAAGGCACCGACGGTCGAGAGCAGGTTCAGCGTCTCGACGCCCAGTTCTTCCTGGTAGGTGTAGACGCGGCGGGCCATCCCCAGAAAGCCGGAAATGTGCATGGGGAAAAAAGCCAGGTTGAAGCCGATGAAGAACAGCCAGAAATGCAGCTTGCCCAGCCGCTCGTCCAGGAGACGGCCCGTAAACTTCGGCGTCCAGTAGTAGATGCCGGCAAAGACGGGGAAGGTGACACCGCCGATGAGTACGTAGTGGAAGTGGGCGACGACAAAGTAGGAGTCGTGCACCTGCCAGTCAAACGGTACCGAGGAAACCATGATCCCGGTGATGCCGCCCAGCACAAAGGTCACCAGGAAGCCGATGATAAACAGGAACGGCGTTTTGAAGACAGGCCGGCCTGTGAAGATAGTCGTGATCCAGGCAATCGTCTGGATTCCGGCAGGGATACCGATGATCATGCCGGCGGCGGCGAAAAAGGTCATCGAGATCTGCGGCAGGCCCACGGTGAACATGTGGTGGACCCACAGGCCGAAGCTCAGAAAGCCGGTGGCGACCAGGGCGATGACCACCAGGGTATAGCCAGATAGAGAACGCCGCGAGAAGATTGGCACGACCATGGAGACGATACCGGCAGCGGGGACAAACTGCAGGTAGACTTCGGGATGGCCGAAGATCCAGAAGAGATGCTGCCACATAATGGGGCTGCCGGCTGCTTCTGGATTGAAGAACTGCGTGCCCAGCCGGCGGTCCAGCTCGAGCAGCAGGCTGCCGACGACCAGGGGCGTGAAGGCGAAGAGAATGGAAAAGGCCATGACCAGCATAGCCCAGGCGTAAACGGGCATGCGGCCAAGCGACATGCCGGGGGCCCGCATCCGCAGGATCGCCAGGATGATCTCAACGCCGGCAGCAATCGCCGCGACCTCCGCCACACCAAGCGCGAGCAGCCAGTAGTCCAGCTCAATGCCCGGCGAATAGATCGGCCCGCTAAGCGGCACGTAGGCGAACCAGCCCGTATCGGGCACCGTGCCGGCGATGAAGCTCGAGTAAAACAGCAGCCCCCCCCAGGATCATGGTGAACCAGCTGAAAACGCCCAGCCGTGGAAAGGGCATCTCGCGGTTGCCCAGGATCAGCGGCAATAACAGAATGGCAAAGCCCTCCATCATCGGCACGGCAAAGAGGAACATCATCGTCGAGCCGTGCATGGTGAACAGCTCGTTATAGCGCTGCGGCGACATAAACGCGCTCTCCGCGTTGGCAAGCTGCACGCGCATCAACAGGGCATTGATGCCGCCGAGGATGAAGAACAGGAAGGCGGTCATCATGAGGCGGACGCCGATACTATCGTTCTGCAGCGCCTTGAACCAGCCGACGACACCGGGCGGATCGGCCCAGACCTGTTCCATCTTTTCCGCCGTGGTCAGCTCCTCCCATTCCCGGTCGGCAGGGAAGTGTTGCGGGACTGGTGGAACGGCGCCGGTTGGTTCTTCCGCGGCTGTGGTCATAAACGCCTCAACTTACTCCAGCGTCTCCAGGTAGGCGAGCAGCGCCTGAAGCTGCGGCCCGGTCATCTCGGTGGCCGGCATCAGGCTGCCGGGTTTGATACTCTGCGGCGCCACAATCCAGCCACCCAGGTTGCCCCGGTTATTGGGCACGGTGCCCGCCGCCAGCGTGCGGCGGCTCGCCAGGTGGGTCAGGTCGGGCCCTAGCTCGCCGGTCGCGCCGGTGCCTTCGATGGCATGGCAGTTGATGCAGGTCGAGCCGAGGAAGATCTCCTGGCCCTCCTGAGCCAGCTCGCTCGCCGGGACCGCGGCGGGCTGCTGCTGCTGCGCTACCCAAGCCCGGAACGCTTCCTCTTCTTCGGCAATGACCAGGAACTGCATTTTGGCGTGCTGGTCGCCACAGAACTCGGCGCACTCGCCCAGATAGATGCCCGGCTCGCTGGCCTCCAGCCAGAACTCGTTGACGTGCCCCGGTATCATGTCGAGCTTGCCGTGTAATTGCGGCACCCAGAAGCTGTGAATGACATCCTCGGCCAGTAGCTTGAGCGCGACCGGCTCGCTCGCCCACCGGAATATGGATCTCGTTTGCCGTTCGGAAGCCAAGCTCCGGGTAACGGACGTCCCACCACCACTGCTTGCCCTCTACTTCGATAACCAGCTCCTCGGCAATATCCGGTTCGTCGAGCGCGCCCATCGTGAAGACAGTGGCGCCGAAGATGCCGACGAGAATGACCGCCGGGATAACGGCCCCGCCCCAGACGACAGCGCGAGTGCCCTCCTACTGTTCGGTTTCGTCGAAGCCGGCCGGGCGACGCTGGAACAGGGCAGCGAGCAGATAGCCCATGACCGCCAGATAGACAGCGGCGCCCACCCCAAACATGATCCACCATAAGGTGTTGATCCGCGCCGCTGCCGGACCTCTGGCGTCGAGCAGGGAAGCCGAGCTTTCGGCGCAGCCGGCCAGAAGCAGAATAGAAAGGAGCGCCACGACGGCGCGCGCCCGGCTCGGGCGTTCGGTACGTCCCCGCCGTGGATCGCGATCAAGCACCATGCTGTCCTCGTCCTGATGGAAGGGCTGGCTCGTAGATGGTAGCGATGCGCCGGACTTCTCGCCGGCAACCCGATGGGCCGGCAGTGCTACAGGCCGCAGCGGAAGTCCTTGCATCAAGGATAAACGGACGGGGAATCGAACCGAATATACCGCGGATATCGATCCGTCACAGTTAGGGGATATACAAGCAGCCCCCTGTCTGTGGGACGCTATTGCCGGAGCGCGTGTGAGCAAGCCCTGGCGGCAGTCCGAAAAGTGCCGGGGTCGGGGGCCCGATGAGCTATCAGCCTGGAGGGGCCAGCTTACTTAATCCGGTAGCCTTCGTGCTCGTTGTTGAAGATCCACGCGACCACGCTGCCGATTTCGATAGTCTCCGGAAGGTAGGTCTTCATGGTCACCGAGGCAGTGCCCCGCGTATGGAAGGCATGGCGGGCGCGCTGCATGCGCTGGAAGCGCTGCTGCCATTCGGCGAAGTTGACGGGCCGGAGATCCACCCAGCCCTTGCGCGCCCAGCGATTGTAATCCTCGGCGGTCGCGGGCAGCTCGCGATGGATACTCTCCGGGATATTCAGACGCGGTCCGCGCAGAAGCTGCCGGCCATCCGGCGTAAGAATCGGCACGCCAATCGACGTGATCGTTGTGCGCAACAGATCGTCTTCGAGGATGGTAGCGTAGGCCGTCTCGGCGATTTCGCTGGCCGGCGTCTCGATGACGGCGTCTAGCGTGCCGTAGTTCAGCTTGAGCAGATGGGCCTCGTAGAGCAGCTTCGAAAGCTCCGGCGGCCCAAGCTGGCCCACGGCGACCGAGTGCGACTGCGTCTCTTCTTCCAGACGGGCCAGTTTGTCCAGCGCCGTCTGGCGCAGCACGCCCGCCCGGTAGCTCGGCGTCATCACGCTGCTATCAATGCCGGCGATGATGTCGTAGCCCGTGTTGCTGCCGCGAATCTCCAGCACGGCCTGCTGGGCGATCTCCTCCGGCGTGACGAACGACATCTGGTTGAGGTGGGTGATCGCCTCGAACTCGCCGCGGGCAAAGAAGCCGTTCTCGCCAGTATCGACGCCGGCCATCTGCAGCTTTCCCAGGCGGTGGTAGCGGTTCTCGTCCCCCCGCAGCACGAGCTGCCCGTCCAGCGGCTCGGCAAGCGTCTCGTAGCGAAACTGTGGCTGGCCTCGCCGTTTGATCGTCTGGTAGCTCACGTTGCGATAGCCGATCAGCGCCGCCGGTTTCAGCTCTTTGACCAGCGGGCCGTTTGGGGTGCGCGCCATTAGAAAAAGCAGGCCAGTGTGGGCAAAAGCCACTGCCGTTTTGCTCATCAGCTTGGCGCTGGGCCGGTCTTCGCTGTGCGTGTAGGGTATGTTCAGCCCCATGCCGCCGGTGCCGGTCGTGCCGATCTTCAGGTAGAGGCGCGTGCCGGCCCGCTGCATTGCCCGGTGGAGCAGCTGGACGTGGCGGATGAGCTGCGGCACCGATTGCGACAGGATCAGCGTGCTGACGTTCTGTTCCAGGTTGCGGCCAAACGCCGCCAGCGCCTCCAGCTCCTGGTGATCCACGATATGCTGGAGCTGCTTGAGTAGCTCGTGCGTCTCCTCGCTGAGCGTCTGCACGTCCTGGTAGCTGATGGCCGTTGCCGTATTGATGCTGTCCACGACGACGTCCGGGCGGTGCTGCTCGACGAGCTGGGCGACGCCGGAGCGGCTATAAGCCTCGTCCAGCCGCCCGAAGAGATCGTCGTATAGCTTCTCGCGGTCGATCCGGCTCTGCAGCAGGCGGCGGCGGCGCTCCAGGGCGAACTCGTCGCGTACAAAGACATCGCCCCAGGCGCCGACGAACTCCACGTGGGGAAATTCCTTGCGCAGATCGTGCACAAACTCGCGCACTTCCCCCCGGAACAGGCTGGCGACGACGATTTTGCGCGGCTCCAGCTGCCGGGCCACCTCGCGCACGATCTGCGAGCCGACCATCCCGGCCCCACCGAGGACGAGAAACGTTTCGTGTCGTTGCATGGCTAACTCCCTGGCAGTGTGAATGGCAACCGGCGATCAGGATTCCAGCTCGACAGCCATCGCCACCGCCTCGCCACCGCCAAGACAGAGCGCGGCGACCCCCCGCCGCAGGTCGCGCTGCCTGAGCGCGTGGATCAGCGTGACCAGCAGGCGGGCGCCGCTGGAGCCAATCGGGTGGCCCAGCGCCACGGCGCCGCCGTTGACGTTGACCCTGTCCCAATCGAGCGGCGTTCCACGTTGCTCCAGCTCCGCCGCGTTCGCCAGTACCTGAGCGGCAAAGGCCTCGTTGATCTCAAAGAGATCGACGTCGCTCATCTGCCAGCCCACCCGCTCCAGCAGGCGTGGAATGGCCCGGGCCGGCGCCGCAAACAGCCATTTGGGCTCGACCGCCGCATGGGTGTAGCCGACGATGCGGGCCAGCGGCGTGCGGCCCATCCGCTCCGCCGCCGCGAGGCTCGTCACCACCAGAGCAGCAGCGCCGTCGTTCAGGCCAGGAGCGTTGCCCGCCGTGACGCTGCCGCCTTCCTCGAACGCCGGGGGCAGCTTGGCGAGGATGTCCAGGCTCGTTTCCAGCGTGTAGCCCCCGTTGTCGAAGCTGGCGCGGATCGACTCGTCGCGGTCCACGACGGTTACCTTGCCCTTGCGCCCTTTGATCTCCACCGGGACGATCTCATCCCTGAAGCGCCCTTCGACGGTCGCCGCAGCGGCCCGGTCGTGGCTGCGCAGCGCAAACTCGTCCATTTCCTCGCGGGTGACTTCAAACTGCTTGGCAATAAACTCCGCCGCGTTGCCCATCGCCCAATCCTGGAAACCGCACCACAGCCCGTCCTTCAGCAGGGAGTCGGTGAACTGCGCGTGCCCAAATTTGTGGCCCTCACGCGCGCCCAGGACGAGGAACGGCGCGTTGGACATGCTTTCCATGCCGCCCGCCACGTAGACGTCGGCCTCCCCCGCAGCAATGGCGTTGGCCGCCAGCATGACCGCCTTGAGCCCGGATCCACAGACCTTGTTGACCGCCGCCGCGCCGACGGTATCCGGCAGGCCGGCGCCGAGGGCAGCCTGCCGGGCCGGGGCCTGGCCCGCGCCGGCCTGCACGACCATGCCCATGAAGACTTCGTAGATGGTCGAAGGATCGATGCCCGCTCGCTCCACGGCTGCCTGGATAACGGTGGCGCCCAGGTCGGTAGCCTTCAGGCTGCTCAGGCCGCCCAGCAGACGGCCCGTAGGCGTTCGCGCCCCGCTCAAAATAACGGCTTGGCGCTCGGCTTCGCGCTTGTGTTCGCTCATCATACGCTCCTGAGTAGTGGGATAAGTGACCTTTCATCGTCTATTGTACGGCGAAAGGTAACAGAACAACAACAGCCCGGAGGCGAGACGGCGCCGCTGCTTAGCTAGCGGTCAGCGCGCGCTCCAGATAATCGGCAATGCCCCGGGCGATCTCCGGCTTGCCCACCAGCCGCACCGGCTCTCCGGTTCCGGTCACCAGGTAGGCCACCTGCTCGCCGGCCGGCCCGCGTTCCTCGCCCCGGTTGGCGACGACCGCGCCGTAACCCTGCGCCAGCCGCTCCCTGGCGATGTCGAGCAGCTGCTCGTGGCTGACGTCTTCCTGGTATTTGAAGGTGATCATGTGCATGTCGGGGAAAGCCCGGCGCACGCCTTCAATGACCTTCGGCGTGGGTACGAGGCGCACCGTCTCCAGCGCCCCGCCGCTCGGCGTCTTACCCGGCAGCACCGCCTCCGGCCGGTAATCGGCCACCGCAGCCGAAAAGATGGCGGCCCGCGCCTGCATGCGCCCCAGCTCCTCATGAACGACATTTACATAATCGTCAAACGTAGCGGCGGGGCGACACGGCAGGTAGGTCGGAGGAGTCGCCGCGCCGCCGGCCAGCACGAGCAGCGCGTCGGCGCCGCGCAGATACAGCTCCACGGCAATCTCTACGCCGAGCCGCCCGGTGAACTTGTTGGTCAGGCGGCGCACGCTATCGACCGGGACCGGAGTCGGCCCCCCCGTGACGAGCACAGGCACACCCTTCAGCGGCGAGTCGCTGACCGCGCGGCAGACCTCCGCCACCAGCCGCTCTTCTTCCGGCAGGTTGTGCTTGCCGTAATCTTCGCGGGGCGGGATGATACGCACGCCCATCCGGGCCAGCGCCTGCAGGGATTCAGTGAGGATGGCGTTGTGCAGGCTGCCGTGCATGGCGGGCGCCACCAGCACCTTTGTCCTGCCCTGTTCCATGCGCCCAAGCGCGCTGCCCAAAGCCGCCGTGACCACGCCGTCGGCAATGCCATGCCGCATCTTGTTGATGGTGTTGTAGGTGGCGGGCGCCAGCAGGTAGGCGTCAAAGGGAGCGCTGTCGCTCAGGTGCTCTGAGGCCGGGGTCAGCCGGGTCACGACGCGATGGGTCGTGCTCCACTCCAGCGTCTCTTCGGTAACGTAGCGCAGAGCCTCGCCGCTGGCGAAGGCGACCACGTCGGCTCCCTGGCGGCGCAGCGCCCGCGCCACCAGAGGCGCCTTCATCGCCGCGATGCTGCCGGTCAACAGCAGGGCGATGCGCCGGCCGCGCAGGTGCAGACCCTCCTGTGGCACGTCATGATCGCCAAGCTCCGAGGGGGGTGGCGGGCTGAAGTTCCAATCGCTCATCGAATGTTCCTGTCGTCGCGCGGGTCGGATCGGCGGCTGTCTTTATTGTAGCCGCCGACCTTCATCTGGGCTATGAACGTCGGGCGTCGTTGAAGGTATGGTTAAGTCTGGGGGACGGCGAACGCAATCGATGGTACAAATAGAACTACCTGACGATGCCATTGAGCGAGGCCGGTGCAGGAGAGGTTAGCGCGAGAA
This sequence comes from Chloroflexota bacterium, assembly GCA_012515125.1. Classification (GTDB taxonomy): domain Bacteria; phylum Chloroflexota; class Anaerolineae; order Promineifilales; family Promineifilaceae; genus JAAYYY01. Next base: position 694 of record JAAYYY010000334.1, on the reverse strand, counting down.
AAGGTGAGCCCATGCGCAGGTTGATGCCCTTTTTGTTGCTTCTGTTCACGTTAGCAGCGTGCGAGTCGCTGATTCCGGCGCTGCAGGACGCTTACGATCCCCAGACCCCGACGGCGATGCCCACGCCGACTCTTTCGCCGACGACAACGCCCATTACCGAGGCGGCGGAAGGGGTGGCGCGCGCTTATTATCGCGCCTGGGAGGATGGCGATTATGCGGGCATGTACAGCCTGCTTTCGCCTCAGAGCCAGGCGCTCGTCGATCAGGAGACCTTCGTCGAGCTTTACGAGAACATTGCGGCGACGGCGACTCTCCGCGCCGTGCACGCGCGTCCCCTCGCCATCCTGCAGGAAGAAACGCGAGCGCAGGGTAACGTCGAGGTCATCTGGGAGACGCTGCTCGTGGGCACGATTTCGCGCCAGCAGACGGTGAACCTGACGCACAGCAACGGGCGCTGGGGCGTCATCTGGGACGAGAGCCTGATTCTACCGGAGATGGAGGGCGGGCAGCAGCTCTACATGGACTACCGCATCCCGGCGCGGGCCAATATCTACGATGCCGAGGGACGGGCGCTGGCCTACCAGGGCACAGCCGTGACGCTGGGCGTTATCCCGGGCGAGCTTGAAGACGAAGAAGGTATGTTGGAGGCGGTTTCGACAGTCTTTGGGAGAGACCCCGCCACGATTCGCGGCCT
>JAAYYY010000333.1 GCA_012515125.1 Chloroflexota bacterium | reverse complement strand
GGAAGCGAGAAGAGAGCTGTTTGAGTACATGGAAGTGTTCTATAATCGGCGGCGGCTGCACTCGAAGCTCGGCTACCTGAGTCCGGCTGCCTTTGAGCTACAGCACCATCAGCTGGTCAGTGAATCGTTTTCACCTGTCCACTGAAGCGGGGGAAGTCCAGTCATCGGCTTCGAGCCCTGGTACGATTTTCCGTTTAACCGGGGCAAGCTCTGCCCCAAGGGCGTCAAACGTTACCTGCAGGGCGCCCATCCCGACCGGCTCCTGACCGCGCTGCAGCGCGATCCGTCGGCCGAGTCCGGCTTCAGTCCGGTGGTCTACGACACGGCGATCCACCGGGTGGCGGGCGAGATCGCCCGCATCCAGGAGCAGTACGGGCGCGATGCCTTCGCCGTCCTCTCCGGGGCGAGCCTGACGACGGAAAAGAGCTACCTGATGGGCAAGTTCGCCCACATGTGCCTGCGCACGGCGAACATCGACTACAACGGCCGGCTCTGTATGGTCAGCGCGGCGGCGGCCAGCAAAAAGGCGTTTGGCATCGACCGGGGCGGCAATCCCTTCAGCGACATCATCGGGACGGACGTCGTCTGGATCAGCGGCGCCAACATCGGCGAGTGCCACCCTATCACCAGCGACTACGTCTGGCAGGCGCGGGAACACGGCGCGAAGATCATCGTGGTCGATCCCCGGGTGACGCCCATCGCCCGCACCTGCGATCTGTTCATGCCCATCAAGCCGGGCCGCGACGTGCTGCTCTTTAAGGGCATCCTGCACCTGATGATCGCCAACGACTGGCTGGACCATGATTTCATCGAGCAGCACACGACCGGCTTCGAGCAGGTGGCCGAGGATGCCCGCGAGTGGACGCCCGCGCGCACGGCCGAGGCCACGGGGATCGCCGAGAAGGCGATCCGCCAGGCGGCCGAATGGTGGGGCACGGCGAAGACGAGCTTCCTGATGCACGCGCGGGGCATCGAGCACCACACGCACGGCGTGCAGAATGTGCTGGGGGCGATCAACCTCGTGCTGGCCTCCGGACGCATTGGCCGGCCAAATTGTGGCTATTCGACGATTACCGGGCAGGGCAACGGCCAGGGCGGCCGGGAGCACGGGCAGAAGTGCGACCAGCTTCCCGGCGGGCGCGACCTGGCCAACCCGGAGCACCGGGCCTACATTGCCGGCGTCTGGGGCATGGAGCCGGAGGAGCTGCCCCAACCCGGGGCGGACGCCTACGAGATCTTCCGCGAGATCGACCGCGGGAACATCAAGGGGCTGCTGAGTATCTGCTTCAACCCGCTGGTCTCGCTGCCCGACAATAGCTACGTGCGCGAGCAGCTGGAGAAGCTGGAGTTTTACGTGACCATCGACTTTTTCCTCAGCGAGACCGGGCGCTACGCGGACGTGATCCTGCCCGGCTCTCTGCACGAGGAGGACGAGGGCACCGTGACGCAGGCCGAAGGGCGCGTGATCAAGTGGAACAAGGCGATCGACTGCCCCGGCGATGCCCGCCAGGACTGGATCATCATCCAGGACATCGCCGAGGCCCTGGGCCGGCCGGAGGGCTTTCGCTTCCAGAGCCCGCGCGAGATCTTCGACGAGCTGCGCGTGGCTTCGGCCGGCGGGATCGCCGACTACTCGGGCATTACCTACGAGAAGATAGAAGCGCAGTACGGCGTCTTCTGGCCCTGCTACAGCGAGGACCATCCGGGCACACCGCGCCTCTTCGAGCCGGGCTCCTGGAACCCGGTTGCCCAGGGCAGGGGGCCGTTTTACTTCCCGGACGGGCGGGCGCGCTTCAACGTGCCCGTCTACACCCCGCCGGCCGAAGAACCGGACGAGGAATACCCGCTCTACCTGACGACCGGCCGGGTGGTCAGCCAGTATCTTTCCGGCGCCCAGACCCGGCGCATCGGCCCGCTCGTGGACCAGTATCCGGAGCCGCGCATCGAGCTTCACCCCAGCCTGGCCGAGAAGCTGGGCATCGCCGATGGGGACTGGGCGACCGCGGAAAGCCGGCGTGGGTCCGTGACGCTGCGCGCGAGCGTCGTGCGCACGATCCGGCCCGACACGATCTTCATTCCCTACCACTGGCCCGACAGAAGCAGTGTGAACCAGCTGACGATCTCGGCCCAGGACCCGATTTCCAGGATTCCCGAATACAAGGTCTGCGCCGTACGGCTTGCCAAGGCGGACATTGACGTCGTGGCAGTCGCGTAAGCAAGTCCGGCCGGCCGCGACGGTCGATCCTCTCATCGCTCCCGCGTTCGCCCGTTCGCCTGATTCGCTCCGACAATTGATTATCCTGGAGGCGCTATGGCGAAACCGCAGGAGTATCATTTTTTCATCGACCCCAGCCGCTGTATCGGCTGCAACGCCTGCGTCCAGGCCTGTACGGAGTGCGATACACACAAGGGGCTCTCGATGATCCAGCTCGACTACGTGGACCGGTCGATCTCCACCCAGACGGTGCCCGTTATCTGCATGCACTGTGACTCGCCCACCTGCGCCGAGGTCTGTCCGGCCGACGCCATCAAGCGCACGGCCGACGGCGTGGTACAGACGGCGCGCAAGCCGCGCTGCATCGCCTGCAACAACTGCGTGCTTGCCTGCCCTTTCGGCATCCCCAAGATGAACAACACGATGAACCTGATGATGAAGTGCGACATGTGCTACGACCGCACCTCGGTCGGGCTGAAGCCGATGTGCGCCAGCGTCTGTCCCAGCCAGGCGCTCTTCTACGGGACGCGGGAGGAGATTGAGCGCCTGCGCCCGCGCTCGCGGCCGGTCAACAGCTTCCAGTTCGGGCGGCAGACGATTACCACCGGCGTCTATACGATGGTGCCGCGCCAGCAGCCCATCAGCCTGGTAGACGTCGCCGCCTCGATGTTCCAGCCTCCGTCCACCCAGGATGGCGTCGCTGCCCCGGCGGAGTTGGACCTGCTGCTGGCGAACCTGTATGCGTCTGAGGAGGCGCTGTGATGGCCGAGCCACCCGCCCGATATGATCCCGACGAGATAACGATCCCCCCGGACGGCAGGCCGCTGGAGGACCAGCCGAAATGGCGGCGGGACTTCCCGGTGGACTGGCCCGAAGACCAGTACATCACCCGGCGCGATTTCGTCAAGTTCCTCATTCTGACCAGCGGCGCTTTCGCTGCCGGGCAGCTCTGGCTGCTGGTCAGCAGCCTGCTGCGGCGGCGCGAGGAGCCGGGCCGCCAGGCTGTAGCCCGCGTGGAAGAGATTCCGGTCGGCGGCAGCCTCGTCTTCGATTATCCTCAGAACAGCCCGGCGCGGCTGCTGGTGCGCGTGGATGAGGAGACGTTTGTCGCCTACGAGCAGCAATGCACGCACCTGACCTGCCCGGTCATTGCCGACGTGGAAGCGGGCGAGCTGCACTGCCCCTGCCACGAGGGCATCTTTGACCTGCTCACCGGGCGGCCGCTCGCCGGCCCTCCCCGCCGGCCGCTGGCGCGCGTCACGCTGGAAGTGGCCGATGGCGCCGTTTACGCCACCGGTATCGAGCCGAGGACGCGATGAAGCGGCGCATCCCTTCCCGGCGGACGAAGCGCTCGCGCTTTTCACGCGCGCAGCGCAGCACGATAGCGACTGGCATTTTGCTGCTGGTGGCGACGCTCGTCATCCTGCAGCTATGGCTCTTTACGGCGACGATGAACGCTTATCTCGGCGGCGATACGGCTATTCTGCTGCCCGCCGCCATTGCCAGCCTGGTGGCCCTGGGCCTGAATCTTGGCCTCCTTTACTATCTCTATGGCCTCGACTGACGCCGGCGTTGCCCGGCCGGCCCTCTCAGCGCAGATTGCCACGCTCTTCCCCGGCTACTTTGCTCTGGTGATGGCTACCGGGATTGTCTCCATTGCCGCCTTCCTCCTGGAGATGCCCGTGGTGGCCCAGGCGCTGCTAGTGCTCAACCTCGTCGCCTACGCCATCCTCTGGCTCCTGCTCCTGGTGCGCCTCTGGCGCTACTGGCCTGAAGTGCGGGCCGACCTGACCAGCCATGCCCGCGCGCCGGGCTTCTTCACCATCGTCGCCGGCACCTGCGTTCTCGGCAGCCAGCTCCTCATCATTGCCGGAAGCGAGACGCCAGCGCTCGCGCTCTGGCTCCTGGGCATCGCGCTCTGGCTGGTGATCATGTACACCTTCTTTACCGTCATCACGACGGTTCAGGAAAAGCCGGCGCTGGAAGTAGGGCTGAATGGCTCCTGGCTGCTGGCTATCGTCGCCACGCAGTCGGTCTCCAAGCTGGGCACGCTGCTTTCGACGGCGGTCGTCGCTTACCGGGAGGCGCTGCTCTTTTTCACGCTCTGCATGTACCTGTTGGGCGGCATGCTCTACATCCTGGTTATCACGATCATCTTTTACCGCTTTTCTTTCCGGCCCCTGCACAGTGGGAACCTGACGCCACCCTACTGGATCAACATGGGGGCGGTGGCGATCACGACTCTTGCCGGGGCGACTCTGATGCTGCAGGCCGGACAGTGGCCGCTTCTACAGGAGCTGCTTCCCTTCCTGAAGGGCTTCACCCTGTTCTTCTGGGCCACCGCCACCTGGTGGATTCCGCTCCTCTTTATCCTCGGCGCCTGGCGCCATCTTTACCGGCGCTTTCCCCTGCGCTATGATCCCCAGTACTGGGGAATGGTCTTTCCGCTGGGCATGTATACCGTCTGCACGCTGCGCCTTGCCCAGGCTCTGGAGCTGCCTTTCCTGGAGGCCATTCCGCGTGCCTTCGTCTTCATCGCCCTGCTGGCCTGGGCCGCTACGTTCGCCGGCATGCTCGCCAGCCTGATCAGAAACGTCGTGCCAGAATAGATAGGGTTATGAAAGAAAAGGAGACAGATTTTGTGGTCGTGGGCACGGGGCCGGGCGGCGCGACCGTCGCGCGGCAGCTGGCGCGGGCCGGCCGGGAGGTCCTGCTGCTGGAACGGGGGCGAGAGTGGCGCGACCACCCGCTCTATGGCACCTACCCGGGGGCGCTGCTCTACACCGATAAGCACGCGTTGTTGTTCACGAAGGAAGGGCTGAATATCATCCGCCCTCTGATGGTCGGGGGCGCCACGAGCATGTTCGCCGGCTGTGCCGCGGCCCCGCTGCCGTGGTGGCGCGCGAGATACGGGATCGAGCTGGAAGCGTATGCGACCGAGACGGCGGCCGAGCTGGGCATTGCCCCCCTGCCGCCGGCGCTGCGGGGCGCGGCGTCCACGCGGATCGCCGCTGCCGGCACGGAGCTGGGCATGGCCTGGGAGCCGCAGGAGAAGTTCATGCGCCCGACGGCCAATTTCGACTGCGGCGCACACTGTATGCTGGGCTGCCGCTGCGGCGCTAAATGGAACGCGGCTGCCTACGTGGACGACGCCGTCGCCGCCGGCGCGGAGCTGTGGACAGGGGCCAGGGCGGAACAGGTGTTGATTACGGGAGGGGGAGCAGAGGGGGTGCGCGGTCAGGTGGCGGGGGAACCGTTTGTTGTGCGCGCGAACGCCGTCATCGTGGCTGCGGGCGGCATCGGCTCGGCCGTGCTGCTGCGCCGGAGCGGCCTCTTCGACGCCGGGCGGGGGATGACGATGGACACGACAGTGATGGTTTACGGTCACGCACCCTACAAGGGGATCGGCCACGAACCGCCGATGACCTGGAGCTACGCCGACGACGAGCTGGGCGTGCTCTTCTCGACCCTGATTGACCCCTGGTTGATGTACCCGATTATCATGGCGCGCAAAGGGCCGGCTTACCCCCTGACCTGGCGGCGCTGGGGCCATACCCTGGGCGTGATGATCAAGCTCAAGGACGAAATCAGCGGCAGCGTGGACATTGCCGGTCGCATTAGCAAAGGGCTGACCGGCGGCGACCGCCGGCGGCTGGCGCGCGCGGAGGAGGTTGCGGGCCGCATCCTGCGCCGGGCGGGCTGCGATCCGGACACCATCTTCACCACGCCGCTGCGCGGCACCCACCCTTCGGGAACCGTGCGCATCGGGGAGATGCTCGACGCCAACCTGGCTACCGAGATCGCCAATCTCTACGTCTGTGACGCCAGCGTTTTTCCCGAGGCGCTGGCCCGGCCGACCGTGCTCACGATCATTAGCCTGGCGAAACGGCTGGCCGCGCATCTGCTGGGCGGCGGTTGAGATGGCCGGCGGGCTGACGGCAGCGGAGCTGGAGCGGCGACTGGCCGCTTTCCCGCGCCTGCGCTACGCGGGGCTGCCCACGCCGCTGGAGGAGCTGGGGCGCCTGAGCAGCCAGTTGGGCGGCCCGCGCCTCTGGATCAAGCGGGACGATGGCTTTGGGCCGGGTCTGGGCGGCAACAAGGGGCGCGCCCTGGAGTTCTTTATGGCCGACCTGTTACGGAAAGGGCAGCGGAAAGCAGTAACCTTCGGCAGCCTGCAGTCGAACCACGCCCGGATGACGGCAGCCGCCTGCGCCCAGGTGGGCGTCGAGGCCCACCTGCTCTTTTTTGCCCGCCGCCCGCCCCACCCGGAGGGCAACCTGTTGCTGGACGCGCTGTTTGGCGCCCACATGCACTACATCCCCTTTGGCGGAGGCGGCGACGGCAGCATGACGCTGGAGACGACGAACCGCCTGGTGCGGCTCGTCGCCCGGTTGTGGGTGGGGCGCGACGCCTACTTCATTCCCGTCGGCGGGCATCACGTCACGGGCTGCCTGGGTTACGTGGCTGCTGCGGCAGAGATCCAGGCGCAGGCCGCATCGCTGGGCCTGCCGCCTGCCCGCACGACGGTCGTTATGGCGGCCGGGACGGGGAGCACGCTGGCCGGCATGCTCGCCGGATTCTACCTCTTGCGCTCTCCTATACGCGTCCTGGGGCTGGATGTCGAAAATCTGTGGAAAGGGTTTCCGGCGAGCGTGGCCCGGCTGGCCGGGGCGTTATGTGCGACGTTGGGCGAGGAAAGGCGGTTCCGGCCAGAGGAAATCCCGCTGCTCGGCGGGCCGTCTCCTGATCACGGCGACGGCCGGTTGGCTGCGAACTTTCGGTCGGCGATCCGTCTCATGGCGCAATCGGAAGGGATCGTGCTGGATCCGGTTTTCACCGGGAAAGCCTTCGCCGGGCTGCTGGAGCTGATCGACCGCGGCGAATTCGGTGAAGAAGAGCACGTCATCTTCCTGCACACCGGCGGCCTGCCGAGTCTCTGGGCCTGCGGCGACCCACTCTAGTCGTCGCCCGGGCGGGCCGGTAGACCTGCCGGCGTCACACAGCCCTAGACGTGCCCTCTGCCGCCACACGTTGGGCAGGTCTTGCCGTTAAGGTGCAGGAATTGCGTATTGACGACTCTCGGGTCGTAGTATGTCTTGACCACAGTGACGATGATCAGCTCCTGACTTCCGTTGATGGGGAAAATCATCCTATCGCCGATCTTTTTTCGTGAATGATGTGTTGCGCCAGCTCGCGCGCAAGTTCTTCTTTCATATTGATCCAATGATGAAGATGAATCCATAACGACGCCGCGAAAGCGCCAATAAAAGACGACATACTTCTCCCGGCGTTATCTAGATAAACCGGCATGATAGCATGTATGACGGGGCCGGTCGGCAGTACTTTTGTGCCGGTCGCCCGGCGTCTGGCAGAGCCAGGGGCAGATTAGGGGCCGGCGCGTCTGGGTGCAATGAGGACTCGCAGGCGATCCCGGCGAGGACAGGCGTTCACCATCTCGCCGGTTGCGCGGCAAGGTTAACGCCTGCCGAAGCTGCTCGTCGTGCCCTTACCCAGGAACATCCTGGGCGGCAGCTTAAAGCCGTGCATTTCGAAGCGGTCATTGTAGAAAGGCCGCAGACCGGTGCCGCTGAACTCGCCGATGACGCGGTCGGCCTGGTCCTGGCCTTTCTCGTCGAAGCGCCATAGCTCTTGCATGACCACGTACGTCCCTTCGATGCCTGTGATTTCGCTGATGCTGACGATTTTGCGGCTGCCGTCGCGCAGGCGCGCCTGCTGCACGATGAGCTGGATGGCCGAGGCGATCTGCCGGCGCACGATCTCGATGGGCAGCTCCATCCCGGCCATGAGCACCAGCGTCTCCAGGCGGCTGATGGCGTCGCGCGGCGTGTTGGCATGGATCGTCGTCAGGCTGCCGTCGTGGCCCGTGTTCATCGCCTGCAGCATGTCCAGCGCCTCGCCGCCGCGGCACTCGCCGACGACGATGCGTTCCGGGCGCATGCGCAGGCTGTTGATGACCAGATCCCGGATAGACACAGTGCGCTCGCCGTTGTCGTGGGCGCGCCGAGCTTCCAGCCGGACGACGTGCGGCTGGTGCAGGCGCAGCTCGGCGGCGTCTTCGATGGTGACGATGCGCTCTCCCTGCGGGATGAAGCCGGAGAGGACGTTGAGCAGGGTCGTCTTTCCGCTGCCTGTGCCGCCGCTGATGAGGATGTTCAGCTTGCTGACGACGGCGGCCTTCAGTATGAGCGCCATGTCCTCGTCCAGGGTACCAAAGCGCAGCAGATCGTTGATGCCCAGCCGATCTTCGGGGAACTTACGGATGGTAATGGTTGGCCCGTCGATGGCGCAGGGGCGCACGATGGCATTGACGCGGCTGCCATCGGGCAGGCGTGCGTCGACCAGTGGATTGCTGGCGTCTGCCTGCAGGCCGAGCGGCGCGACGATGCGGTTGATGATCCGCTCGACATGGGCGTCGTTGAGGAAGCGCGTGGGCGAGAGATAGACCTTGCCGGCCTGCTCCACATAGACCTGGTGCGGGCCATTGACCATGATTTCGGTCACTGAGGCGTCCGACAGAAGCGCCTCCAGCGGACCGTAACCGACGATCTCATCGACGACCTCCTGGGCGAAGGTGCCGTTGGCGTGCTCGGGCACGCGGTCGTGCTGCGCCGCAAGCTCTACGTGCTTCTGGATGGTCTGAATGACGGACGGGGTGCGCTCGAGGGGAATGTTCTGGCGACGCAGCGCTCCCTAAATTATCTCCGCCAGCTGGAGCCGTACGGAGACGATGGACGGATCAAAAGGGATAGATGGCATAAAAATAAGTGCTCCTTCTGGCAGCCACAAGAGGGCCATTTTCAAGAAGCGACCCTTTGTTCGCAATAGGTATTAATCGCCATTTACAGGCCCATCTGAGGAGAGGCACCAGGGCAGGTTATCCGCGCGCAGAGGTATGGCGAAGGGCAGATTGCCGCGACCTGCGCTACAATCAGAACAGTCAGGCACAAAGTGGAGGTGGACCATGGCCGAAGCAGTCATTCTGGACGCGGTGCGCGCGCCGTTCGGGCGGCGCGGTGGCGCCTATCGGGAGACACGGCCCGATTCGCTGCTGGCGGCGGTTTTGCAGGGGTTGATGGCCCGTACCGGCGTGCCTTCTGAAGCGGTCGAGGATGTCGTCACCGGCTGTGTAACTCAGGTGAGCGAGCAGGGGGCGAACGTCGGCCGGCTGGCGACACTGCTTGCCGGCTTTCCGGTGCGCGTGCCGGCAGTAACCCTGGACCGGATGTGCGGCAGCAGCCAGCAGGCCGTACATTTTGCCAGCCAGGCCATTGCCGCGGGCGATATGACCGTTGCGATTGGCGCCGGCGTGGAGAATATGACGCGCGTGCCGATGTTCAGCAGCATCGGCGGCGGCTTCGAGACGCTGAACCCGGAGCTGCTCGCCGCCTATGAGCTGGTCCACCAGGGGGAGAGCGCCGAGCGCATCGCCGACCGCTGGGGGCTGACGCGCGACGACGTAGACGGATACGCGGCGGAGAGCCACCGCCGGGCGCACGCCGCGGCCGAGGCCGGCTGCCACAGCGAAATTCTCCCGCAGCCGGGACTCGACGCCGAGGGCCGACCGGTGACCCTGGCGCGCGACGAGGGTATCCGGCCGGTCGTGAGCCGTGAGAAGATGGCGGCGCTGCCTACCATCTTCCGCCCCGGGGGCAATGGCGTGGTGACGGCGGGCAACGCCAGCCAGATCAGCGACGGCGCCTCGGCGGTGCTCGTGGCGGACCGGGAATGGGCCGAGGCAGAGGGCTACCGGCCGCGGGCGCGTTTCCTGGCTCGCGTGGCCGTCGGCGACGACCCGACGCTGCAGCTGACCGGCGTCATCCCGGCGACCAGGCTGGCGCTGGAACGGGCAGGCCTGACGATGGCCGATCTGGATTGGATCGAGATTAACGAGGCCTTTGCCACGGTCGTGCTGGCCTGGGCGAGGGAGGTGCAGGCCGACCTCGAGAAGGTGAACCCCTGGGGCGGGGCGATTGCCCACGGCCACCCGCTGGGGGCGACGGGCGCGGGCCTGATGGCCAAGATGCTCGCCGGGCTGGATGCCGTAGACGGGCAGTTCGGCCTGCAGACGATGTGCATCGGCCACGGGATGGCTACGGCGACGATCGTCGAGCGGCTGCCGCGTTAGTCAGCGTCTGTGCGGTACGCGCCGGCAGCCATCCGAACTCAGGAGATTCGCCATGCAGAGGTGGGAATACAAGACAATCGTCAGGAAACGCGAGGTCGGGCTCTTCCGCATCGGCCGGTGGGATATGGAACCCAAAGAACTGCTTGCCGGGCTGGGAGATGAAGGCTGGGAGCTGGTAGCTATCTCTCCAGAAGCCAGTGCGCTCGGCACACAGGCGGCCGGCGTAACCAGCGAGGAGTTGTGGATCTTCAAGCGGCCGGCCGGATGATAGTATGAACGGCCGGGAACGACTGCGCGCGTCCTCGCCCTCCTGGTCCGGTCGTTCGAGCAGCGTCGCTACGGCTCCAGGCAGAAGGGGATCGAGTCGCTGAGGCCTTCCGGCTGTCCGGTTTGCCCCTCGGCGTCGTAGATCTTGACGTAGTCGATGTCGGGGAACTGCCGGAGATTCTTCATCAGCGGCTGGGCGATGGTGTAGGTAGCGCCCATGGAACTGCACGGTCCCTCCAGTGTGACGTAGGCCACGCCATCTTCGTCGATGCGCAGCGCCTGAAAGCCCGTCGCGCCGCTGGTAATGGCCGCCAGACCCTGTTCGGCCTCCTCAGCCGTTGGGCCGCGGAAGAACTCTGTGAGCACCGCCTCAGGCAGGTTGCTTCCAGCCGGCGCCATGCGGCTGACGGCCACTTCAAACGGCTCGATGGCCTCGGCATAGCGGTTGGAGTCGGTGAAATAGACGGTGATGGCGACCTGCTCCGCAGTGGGTGTGGCAGGCAGCGTTCCGGACAGTGGCGGCTGGCAGCCGGCCGGCAGCAGGGCCAGAAGCAAGAGCAGAAGCGTGAGCGCGGACCGTCTGAGCATGCGCATAAGCCCATATTAGCGTAGTGTGCGACTGGTGGGAAGGGGCAAGCGGGTGCACCGACAAGCCGCGGCTAGAGCGGTACGCGCGCCACGAGGTGGGCGCCGGCGCCCGGCGCCGAGTTGATCGTCAGCTGGCCGCCGATACTTTCAATTCGCTCGCGCATCCCCAACAGACCGAGGCCGGTGGCGTTCTCCGGCTCAAAGCCGGCGCCGTCGTCCACTACTTCCAGAGTCAGGTGCGTGTCCTCCCTGCTCAGGGTGACCGCAGCCTGGCTGGCCTGAGCGTGGCGGGTGACGTTGTTCAGCGCTTCCTGGACAAAGCGGTAGCAGGAGACGGCGACAATGTCGTCCAGCTCGGGAAGCTCGGCTGATTGGTAGGTGATGGGCAGGTTGGTATGGTAGGACAGCTCCTCGCAGAGAACGCGCAGCGCGCCGTCGAGGCCGAGGCGGTCGATCATTGGCGGGCGCAGTGAGTGAGCCAGGCTGCGCAGCTCCTCGCCGAGGGAGGTGCCGAGGCCAATCACCTCGTTGAGACGCTGCCGCTCTTCCTCCATCTCCGGCGGCAGCTCATCGGCCAGGAGCTGTAGATGGATAAGCAAGGCAGAAAGAACCTGGCCCGCGTGATCATGCAGCTCCAGGGCCAGCGCGCGCCGTTCCTCTTCCTGGACCGTCGCCAGCTGCAGGGCCAGATTGCGCATCCGTAGCTCCGCCTGACGCCGTTCCGCGATCTGTTTCTGGAGCGATTCGGCCATGCCGTCGAGCGTCGTGCCCAGGTGATCCAGCTCCCCGCGAACCTTACGCACGCCGGTACGCGCGCTGAGATCGCCAGCCGCCAGCGCCTCCGTGGTGTGCAGGAGCCGGTCAACCCGGCCGGCGATAAGGATCTCGCTAAGCATCCAGGCGAGGCCGACGCCGGCAATGATCAGTATCCAGGCGCTGAGGTTACGGAAGAGGGCGCGGTTCGCCCCGGCGACGACCTGGCTGGTGGGGATGCCCACGGCGACAAAAGCGTTATTTTCCGGCCGCTCGCTAAGCGGGCTGTAGCCGTAGAGCCGGCGCACGCCGTCGAGGCCCACTGCTTCGGTCGTGCTGCCATCAGGATTGGCAAGGACGTGCCGGATCAGGGGCGCGTCACTTTGCTGGCCGATAGTCGCCTTGTCGGGCGGGTAGACAGAGAGAATCGTCCCTTCGTTGTTGAAGACGAGCAGGGTTTGGCCGGTGTCTCCCAGCGCCAGGTTAAAGCGTTCGAGCCAGTGCAGGTCGATGCCGACGCTGACCACAGCCTCCACGTTGCCCTGGTCGTCGAGTACCGGGTAGACGACGGGCAGGGTCGGCGTGCCGGTGATCCGGCCGACGATAAATGGGCCGATCAGCAGCTCGCGGCGAGCCAGCGCTTCCTGGAAAAAAGGTCGATCGCTCGTGTTGACCGGCTGAGGGGCAGGCGGGGCGCTGCAGATCACGTCCCCGTTGGGTGCGATGACGAAGATGCCGGAGTAGGCAACGGCCTCGTCCATGATCTGCTGCAGCAGGGCGTTGCACTCTGGCTGCTCGGCTTCGCGCACGACGCGCACACGCCCCAGCGTTTCGGCGTGCAGAATGGCGCTCTGGATGAGGTCGTCGTTCCGAGTGGCGACGAGGGTAGCCAGCTGGCGGGCCTCCGTTTGCGCCTCGGCGGTGGCGCGCTCGCGCTCCTCAAGGCCCGCGGCAATGACGAGAGCCAGCGCCGGAACGATGGCCACGGCGACCAGCAACAGCAGCCGCAGACGCAAGCCTGTCAGTCGAAACGCCTTCATTCTCTCGGCCTCCCAGAACAGGGGCGTCCCTGGCGGGCGCACCGTACTGGCTACCGCACTGGTTCGTAGCCGTCATTATACTGCATTTCGGCATCGTCCGGCAGTGGCTTCCGGCGGAATCAGCCCCTTGCCGGCGGCCGGCTTCCGCCTCCGACCCCGAGTTGTAAGGCGGAACGAAAGGAACCTATAGTATAAAGGTACTATCTATCATGGTCATAACCTTAGTGATATAAGGAACAACGCTCATGCCGAACGCCGTCGCTAAATACCGTATTTTCTTCTTGATTGCAGTCTTTGTCCTGCTGCCGGCTACGGCTTTTGCCGCTGTCGCAGCGCTAGATACGTGGGTTGCAACGCACAACAACATCGATAAGTTCCGGGTGGATCTGTACGCGATTGACGAATCGAACCTGCCCGCGGTAACCTACAAATACGCCGTGACCGATCTTTATAATGGCCAGGGTGATGACCCGGCGCTCAGCCATTGGGCGTTGGGCATCGGGCTATGTGCACGCAAAGTAGCGAACCCGACGCCCGGCCCCTACACCACACCCATGGATCCCGCCGTCTGTGGCACGGAGTACGACAACTGTGTTTCCACCACCTACACTGTGGAGCATGTCGCCGATCCGACGACCGGCGTGGACGGCATCAAATTCGAGGATGCCGACGAACAGCTAGGATTTGGCGAGACCCATCTCTTCCATATTACGGTGGCCGGCGAGACCGGACGCGGTGAGATTGACGTGGCGATTAAGGCCGGCGGCCTCACGCCGGCGGGTACGATCCTTGGCCCCCTCTGCCAGCCCTCGGCGGTAGCGATGACCGGGGCCAGCGTCGCCGGCGCCGGTAACGCTACCTTCGCCGCCGTCGCTGCCGCCGTGATGTTCATGGGCGTCCTTAGTGTCGGCGTCTTACGCAAGAAGTAACCTGCCCATGCGGGGAGAGTGGTAACGTTCCCCAGATTATTCTGTTGATTATGAATTGGGGGACGTTACAATGGAGCCTCCGGGGATCAAATCCCGGAGGCTCTTTTTTGTAGGGCAACGATGAACCAACCACTCCTTGCCGTTAGCTCCTGGTCCTGGCACGCGCCCTACTACGCGGGTCAGTGGTCTCTTCTGGACCTGCCGCGTGATGCGGCGGCGCTGGGGCTGCGGGCTATCGAAGCGAACGACTTCATACTGCCGCCCCCGCCGCTCAGCCGCCTGCGCCGGCCTTTGCTCGACCTGTTGCCCGGCGCGCCGCCGGAGCTGTGGCGCTACAGCCGGACCACGTTAGAGCAGCTGCGCCGGCAAGCCGCGGAAAACGGGACGGAACTCCTCGGTTGGACCATCAACAGCGATTTCACCGTGCCGGCCTGGCAGTGGCCCGCGCAGCGCCTCTACCTGGCACGGGGACTGGATGCGGCCCGGCGGCTGGGCGTGCGCCTGCTGCGGGTCAACCTCGGCGGCAGCCCGCAGACGCCCGCCGCGCGGGATGATCGGGTCGTGGCGCGGCTGGCGGCGTTCGTGCAGCAGAGCCAGGCCGGGAACGGCGGGCCGGCCATCACGCTGGAGAACCACTGGGGCATCAGCAGCGATATTGACCGCCATCTGCGTATCTTCGACCGCGTCCGGGCACGGCTGGCGGAGCCGGTGCAGGCGCAGTTCGGCTGCTGCTTTGACCCCAGCAACATGGACGCCGGCGAAGGGGAGGAAGCCACCGGCCGGCGCGAGCGCTGGTGGCAGGCGCTGGCGGAAAGGGCCAACCATTTCCACCTCAAGACGACTACCTTTGATGCGCAGGGCCGGGAGACGACGCTGCCGCACGAGCAGCTATGGGCGCTGCTGCAGAGCGTGGGCTATGAGGGCGCCGTGACCATCGAGTTCCAGGGCGAAGGGGAGCCGGC
>JAAYYY010000332.1 GCA_012515125.1 Chloroflexota bacterium | reverse complement strand
TTATCGCCGGGTGGCTCGTCGTCCTGCGCCGTCAAGAACTTATGCTTTTCGCCATCCTGTTTGCTGCGCTGCTGGTCCCGATACAGATAAATACCGGGACCGACGTAGCCTTAAACGTCACCGCTTTTCTTGTGCCGGCGACCGCTATCCTGTGGTTCCTCTCGATGATTCTCAGCAGGCGCATCTCATTCGTCCCGTCGCGGCTGAATAGACCGCTCTTCGTCTTTCTGATCGCCGGCCTGTTTTCGTTACTCATTGGTCTCGTCCTCTGGGACCCAATCGTTCCTCGTTCAAGCCACTTCGTTCTCGTTATGCTCGCCCAATGGGCTATCGTCGCTTTCTCTGCGATGGCCCTGCTGTTAACGGCGAATCTGGTGCGGAGCGAGCGCCTCTTGCGCCGACTGACCTTCGTCTTTCTACTGGTTGGCGGCACACTGGCCCTTCTAACCGTCATCCCTGGTTTTGGCGCCGCTATCCAGCTTCATCGCTTTCTCACGGTGGCATTTATTCGAGCCCCTCTGTGGGTCCTATTGGCGGCGCTGGCAGGCGGGCAGTTGCTGTATAACCGCGGGCTTTCGCTTCCCTGGCGCTTCTTTTGTCTCCTGGTGATCGGCACCTCGCTCGTCTACTGTTTCTTGCTACAGCGGGCGGTCGTATCGAACTGGCTTGGCGTCATGGTCGCCCTGTTCATGTTGGCCTGGCTGCGCTGGAAGAAGCTGCGCCCGCTTGCCGTCTTACTGATATTGCTGCTATTAGCTACCGGACTCTTGCTGCCGGCCGTCTATGAGTTTGCCGGCGGCGAAGCTGAATGGGCTGAGAGTGGCGGCTCCCGGCTTGCCCCGATCGGTCGTGTCCTGGATATGACGTGGCGTCACAACCCGATTACCGGTCTGGGACCGGCCGCGTATCGGCCCTATGGCTTTGTCGAACCTCTCCGCTATGGCAACGCTCTCTGGTGGGAGCCCCGGATTTCCTCCCATAACAATTATGTCGATCTATTTGCCCACTTCGGCATGATTGGCCTGGCGATCTTCATCTGGTTCGCAGTGGAAACTGCACGGCTTGGCCTGAATCTTCGCGCTCGTTGCACGACCGGTTTCGCCGCCGGCTACATTAACGCGATGGTGGCTGCCGGCGCGGGCAGTCTGGTCATCATGCTTCTCGACGACTGGATTCTGCCGTTTGTTTACAACATCGGCTTCGACGGTTTCCAGGCCAGCGTGCTGATGTGGCTCTTCATGGGTGGACTGGTTGTCCTTGACATTAGGGGCGAGAGGGGCCGCAGTTATGATTGACGCTATCCATTGTGAGGTTGGTTCTGCTTCAGGCCAGCTATGGCCCCGGCAGGACGGAGTGCTCCTATCGGTCATAATTGTTAGCTGGAACACACGAGAGGAGCTGAAGGCCTGCCTCTCGTCGCTGACTGCCTCCCGCTCTGAAGTTCAGGGACGTGTCGAGTTTGTCGTCGTAGACAACGCCTCCTCGGACGGGAGCGCCGCGATGGTAGAAGCCGAGTTTCCAGGGATAAAGCTGCTGCAAAATGGTTCCAATCTCGGCTTCGCCCGGGCGAACAATCAGGCAATCCGGCAAAGCAAGGGCAGCTACCTTCTTCTCCTCAACAGCGATACCGAACTTCTGCCGGGCGCGCTGCATAAGCTACTTCATTTTATGGATAGTCAGCCTCATGTTGGTGCAGCCGGTCCTCTTCTCTTGAACAGCGACGGGACTATCCAGCCTTCAGCGCATCCGATGCTTACCCCAGAACGCGAATTCTGGCGTCTCAGCTTCCTGGACTACCTTCTCCCCAGAGCTACTTATCGCATGGCAACGTGGGACCGGCAGATCCCCCGGCAGGTTGAGGTGCTAAAGGGAGCCTGCCTGCTTCTGCGTAGAGAGGCGCTGGAAGCCGTAGGTCTG
>JAAYYY010000331.1 GCA_012515125.1 Chloroflexota bacterium | reverse complement strand
TGCCCAGGATGTACTTGACGGCCTTGGCCATGAAATACATGCTGCGGCTGTAGTCGTCGTAGGCGCCGGCGTCGCGCTCGGAGAAAGTGGCGATGTTGCGCAGCGTCTCCCAATGGTCGGCGCCGCGATAGAGATAACGGCCGTCGGGCAGGGGCGTGAGGGTGCTCTCCAGCGGCAGGATAGTCAGGCCGTGTCTGGGCAGCTCCAGCTCGCGCACGATGTCGGGCCGCAGCAGACTGACCACGTAGGAGAAGACGGTGAACTTGAAGCCGGGATAAAGCTCCTCGGTGACGCTGGCGCCGCCGACGAGATGGCGCTTTTCCAGGACGAGGACTTTTTTGCCGGCGCGCGCCAGATAGGCCGCCGTCACGAGGCCGTTGTGCCCGCCGCCGATGACAATAACGTCGTAGTGTGCTGCCATAAGCTGTTCCTCGGCTAGGCCCTCTTGTGAGGCGGATCGTAGAAGGGGGTGGGCACGATAACGCCGCCGGCCCGCTTGCGCCGGTACTCGACCGTTACCTCCACGTCTACCGTGGTACCCGGCGCGGCTTGCTCGCTGCGGACGGTCGCCAGGCCGACGTATTGCTTGAGGATGGGCGAAAAGGTGTGGCTGGTCATCTGGCCCACCTGCCGCCCGTTGCGGTAGACGGGCACGGCCTGCCGGGAAGCGCGCCCGGCGACCTGCGGGGGCAGATCTTCTTCCGCGTAGAGCCGCTCCAGGTCGGTCCAGGAGACGGCGATGCCGACGAGCGCCCATTCGGAACCGCGGGCCTTTTCGGCACGCAAGGCGTCCCGGCCGATGAACGGCCCTTTGTCCAGATGGACGGTCCAGCCCAGGCCCAGCTCGTAGGGCGACGAATTCTGCGCCTCGGTCTGGGTGTGGCGCGACGATTTGTAATCCACTTCGATGAGCAGCAGGCCGGCTTCGATGCGGGCCACGTCGAGGGCGACCATGCCGGCGGGCAGCAGGCCGTAGCTCTGCCCGCACGCCATCAGGCGATCCCAGAGCGCGGTGGCGTGCTCCGGCGCTACCCACAGCTCGTAGCCGAGGTCGCCGGTGTAGCCGGTGCGCGTGATCGTGACGTCGAAGCCATCTATGGTGCCGCGGGCCAGGTGGTAGTAGCGCAGGGCATCAAAATCGACGCCGGCAACCAGCTCGCGCAGGATGGCGCGGCTGTTGGGCCCCTGCAGGGCGAGCGCGGCCAGCGCTTCGGTGACGTTCTCGACGCGGGCGTCGAAGCCGAAGGCCACGTCTTCGAACCAGCGGAAGTTGGGATCGGCCGCCGTGATGCGGAAATGGTTTTCGGCCAGGCGGGCGACGGTGCCATCGTCGATCACCTGCCCGTCCTCGTCGCACCAGGGCGTGTAGATAACCTGCCCTACACGAAAATTCGTGGTGCGGCGGGGGATCAGGCGGTCCACGACGCGGGCAGCATCGGGCCCGGAGATCTCGTATTTGAACAGGGGCGAAACGTCGATGAGCGCGGCGGCGTTGCGGATGGCGTAATACTCGCGGTCGTGGGCCGGCTCGTAGAGGGCGGGGGCCAGATAGCCGGCCCAATCACGCCACTCGAAGGTAGTACAGAGAGGAGCCGTGCGGCTGTGAAAGGGGGTTGGGATGGGCATTGGCACACTCCAACAGGAGATCGATAACTACGAGGAGGAGTATAGCAGGGGCGAAAGGAGTGTCCAGAAGGCGGAGGCGGCGAGAGGCCGGCGTCAGCCGGTTTCTTCCGGCTCCAGCACGTAACAACCCACTTTCGTCGGGTGGTCTTCGACCAGGGTATCGGGCGGGACGCTGCGCAGCAACCAGAGGATCAGGAAGTCGCCGCCGGCGGCAAACGTGAAGATGAAACCCAAGACGACGAGGAAGAAGCTGCCCAGCAAAACGCCGGCGAGGCCGGGAATGAGGCCCAATAGGAGGCCGGGCAGAAGCGTGCCGGCGCGGTAGGCCGAGGCCCGGATGGGGACCGTACAGTGCGCGTAGGGGGTTAGTGTTTTCCACTGGACACCAAAGCGCACGTCCCGGAACCGTATCCTGCCAAAGTAGATCCAGCCGGCGGCGTGCAGCAGCTCGTGGAGGACGATGCCGGGAATCAGGAGCAGGAGGAGCCACAGCGCCTGGGCGCTCTCGGTATCGAAGAGCCGGATGAAGCCGCGCTGCGAGCCCTCACGGCCCCAGAAGAGGGCGAAGAGCAACGGCAGAAGCAGGGCCGGCAGAAAGCCGGTAATCAGGGCGTAGACGTTGGCCGCCCACATCGAAACGGTGAGTTCGCGTCTGGGCATGCTTCCTCCGGCCCGCGCCTCGGCAGGGCGAGCAACAGGCTGAGGATAGCGGCTGCGGGCCGGCGGCGCAAAGAGAGCGGCGCCGCCCCTTTGTGCCGGGGACGGCGCCGCTCGCCAGTGTTATCTATTTAGCTGCCGGCGATCAGTCGCCGGTTGTGTTGGTTAGGAGCCGCCGTCCAGCTCCCAATAGGTGTCCAGCTCGTTGCGTAAGGCGTCGTCCAGGCGGATCTCGCCGTCGGCAAAAGCGTCGTCAAGGTTGATCTCAGGCGAGCCCTCGATCAGCGACACGTCAACGTCCGTCGTGAAGCCGTCCTGGTCCGCATTGAGCGCCAGCCGCTCCCAGGGGATGGCGACCACGCGGTCATCGGCAAGCAGCATGTCGTCGTCAGCCTCGACGATCACATAGACCACCTGTTCGGCGTCAGCATCGATCAGCACATCCTCGATGTCGCCGATCTCTTCACCAGCGGCGTTCTCGAGATCGTCCAGGTCGTCGTCGGTCAGCTCGTCGTCGAGCAGATCCTCGTCGACCAGGGCGGTCAAACGCAAGAGGTTACCGGCGCCAGCGTCCAGCCCCAAGCTGGCAGCGTCAACAACGCCGCTATCGTCGCCCAGCGCGCTGATGTCGAGGGTCATGGTCATCGGCTCGGTAGCACCAGCAGACCAGACCAGCCCGAACTCCGCGTCGGTCTCCATGCTGGAAACGGGCTGCAGCTCTACGTCATCCCACGGTACGACGCTCTGGACGCCGTCGAGGTCGACAATCGCGAATTGCAGCGCGCCCGCTTCGTCAACGAGGATGTCCGCCAGCTCGCCGGCGGTCTCGCCAGCGTCGCCGGTCAGGTCCATGTTCAGCAGGGTGCTGGCGCGAACGAGGAACGAGCCGGTTATCGTCTCCGTACCGGTAATACCGGCCGTTCCGGTGATGTCCGTGGTGCCGGTGACTTCGGCCGTCGCGGTCATTTCGACGGTCGGCTCAACGGTGGCGGTCGCCGCCGTGGTTGCCGTAGCGGCCGGTTCCTCGGTGACGTCTACTTCTGTGGTCACGGCGTCGGTGACGGTGAGCTCAGGGGCGAGAGGCGTCGCCTCCAGGCCGGTGGTGTCGTCAACGGGCAGCGTGGCGTCGAGGTTGCCCAAGCCTTCATCTTCGCCCAGGTCAGGGGTGGCGTTCTCGTTGCCGCCACAGGCGGCGAGCAGCGCCATAGCAAACAGGAGTAAAGCGGTCATTAACCAGTATGTGCGTCGTGTGTTCATATGCTTTTCTTCTCCTTCCTTTCACTTTTCGTTCTTGATGGACGCACGACGTAGAGGCGAACCCATTAGCGGGTACCACCAGGGCCGACCGGGGAAGTTGTAGCCTCGTCAAGGGCTGGCTCCCCCTGACTCGTCAGCATAACCTGTTCAGTTGTATGCCGGCAGACTAACAAAAAATGGTCAGCACTACGTCTGAACGTCCACCGGATAAGGATAATCAGGGCGGCCCCGGATCTCTATAGGGTCATTCCCTACCATTACGCGGGGCAAGACCATATTCCCGGAGCCTTGACGGCAGATGAACGTCTCCTAATGCGTGGAGGCTTTCCGTTATACTAAGCGCTGACGTGTGGTTGGAGGATTGTTGTGGGCCAGGGCTCTCGAGGCTCTTGCCGGCAACAACGGGTAGTTCTGGATGAAGAGGTTGGCAATACGCGG
>JAAYYY010000330.1 GCA_012515125.1 Chloroflexota bacterium | reverse complement strand
GACGGCCAGAAGCAGGACGAGCCAGGGCGAAGTGAGGCGGGCCGCCAGAAGGCGCGGCAGCAGGGCGGCGACAGCCGAAAAAGCCCAGCCCGGGGCAAAGCCGGGCGGCTGCGGCGGCAGGTTGATGTCCAGCTCGGCGGCAAGCTGGCTGACCTGCCCGCCGGCCTGGGGCGTAGCGGCGATAATCCAGCCTAGAAGGACCATCAACAGCGTCAGGGCCAGCAGAAGGCCGGCCGGCAGCAGCAGGCCCGCCCGCCACCCCGCCGGCCGGCGCCGCCACAGCAGCACGGCGACGAAAAGCAGCAGGGCAAGCACGGGCATGCCAAAGATGACCAGAAAATGGGGCAGCCGCGTCGGCTGCATCAGCATGGGCAGCAGGTAAGGCGCGCCGGCCTGCGACCGGAAGCCGAGATAGAACGGCAGGTAGAGCAGGATGCCGGGCACGACGAGCACGACCGCGAGAAGCAGCGCCTGCGAGACGAAGCCGCTGCGCCAGCCCCCTTCGTCGCGCCAGAGGGCCAGCGTCGCCGCGCCGACGACCACGAACAGATGGATCAGCACGTCCCAGGTGTTGAGGAAGCTGAGGCCGCCGAGCACGAGCACGGTCAGCAGCCAGAAGGGCCAGCCGGCGTGCCGGATTAGCTGCCGCGCTCGCTCCAGGAGCGGCGTGTCGGCGTCCAGCAGCGCAGCGGGCCGCAGCCACCAGACGAAGGCCACGGCGAGGCTGACGAAGGCGAAGGGCAGCGCAAGAACGTGCGGGTGCATGTCGCCGAGCATGAAGCTGAACGCCGGGACCTCGGCAATCGGTTCCAGGGCGTGCTCTGGCCGGCCGGAGAGGTGGTATTCGTGGATGACGCGCGACGAGCGCCACCACCACCAGTCAGCTGTCTCGTAGCGCGCAACAGCGGACCCCCCGGCCGGCGGCTCCAGATCGCGGATGTCCAGCCAGGCCCAGAAGCCGTCGGAGCCGACGCCATTGGCGTGTAATATCTCCAGCCCCACTTCGAGGTTGCCCGCCAGCGGCAGGGCGACGCCGGCGACGAGGGCGAGAACGAGCGCCAGCCGGCGCACCCGCTCCTGCTGCCCGGCAGCGACCAGATTGTAGACGAGGCCGAATGCGCCCAGACTGGTCCCGGCTACCAGCCAGGCGATACCCAGGTTGAAGGCGATCATCTCCGGCACGACGGCCAGCCGGGCCAGCACGGAGGTCATGACGTAGCCGAAGTAGTAGTAGCTGATGCCGAAGCCAGAAAGCCAGGGATCGACCGGCGGGAAGGCGGCGCTGCGCCCGGCGGCGTTGAGGAAGGCGAACTCCATCGGCTTTTCGGTGTTGACGATTGTCGGGTTCTGGGCGCGCACCCACACCCAGAGGAAGAAGAGCAGGGCAAAAAGCAGCTCGGCGGCGAGCACGTAGCGGCGCTGCTCTTGCAGCCAGGCCAGGAGGCCGCCGTCGCCACGGCGGTAAACGGCATAGCCGGCGCCGGCGACGACCAGCAGGGCCAGGAGAATGCTGCCTGCCTCGTTAGCCAGGAAGCCGAGGCTGCCCATCAGCCAGAAGAGATAGCTGACCAGCAAAAGGCCGATCATGCGGACGAAAGCATAGCCGCGATCGGGCAGCCGGCGGAGCAACGTGAACGTCAGCGGCAGGGCGGCGGCCCCAAACAGCG
>JAAYYY010000329.1 GCA_012515125.1 Chloroflexota bacterium | reverse complement strand
CGCCCGGATGTACTCGGCCACGTCGGCGTTGTAGACGATCTCCTCGACCTTCAGGTAGGCCCACGGGCTGCCCTGCTCCAGCCAGAGCAGCGCGGCTTCGGCGTCCAGCTCCGCGCCGCCGGCCGTTATCGTCTCTCCGGGGATGATCGTGGGGATCCACACGCTCTTCTCGGCCGCCTCTTCGCCCCGGTAGCGCATCGTTTCCATCGTGCGGATACGGCCGCTCTCCGGGTCAAAGACCACGACGAAGCGCTCCTCCTCCGCGCCGAAGGGCACGACGAGCAGCGCCGTCTCGTCGTCCACCGCTTCCCAACGCACGCGGGGGTCGGTAAGCCAGACCGACGGCATGTAGATATTCTCCGACCAGAGGCCCAGGTTGCCGCCCTGGTTAATCTTCGGCCCTTCCGAGCTGCCGATAATGGGGATCTCCATCAACCCTTTGCCGTCCAGGTAGCGCTCGTTGATCTTGAGCACCGGAATGCCAAAGAAGGTAGCCTCGATGTAATGGCGGTAGCCCTGCCCGGCTTCGTGCGTGAAGCGGAAGCGGACGGGCAGATAGAACGGGCCGGCCGGCCGCATGCGCCCGCGCCCGCTGACGACGGCCGAAGTGATGACCGGGATCTCCTCGCCGTAAAGCTGCCGGTAATAGCGCTCGACGGGAGCCGGCAGGTTCTCCGGCAGCGGAACGGTCTCCAGCTCGACCGGGCCGGCCGGATAGGGGTCAAACGGCGCGGGGGGAATGCGCAGGCCGAGCCAGAAGAGGCCGGCGAGGATGACGACGACGAGGAGCACGATCGCGACGATCTTCATGATGGGCACCTTCGATTAGCTGCCGGTGATAGCATAAATGGTAACAGGGATGGCCCGGCAACCCGTTGTATCTTAAAGAGGGAAGCCCTGGCTGTCAAAATCAGCCCGTTGCCGGCGAATATAAATCCAAAGCCGCCCAACCTGCGTAAGCATGTTTATACAAGAAATTTCTTGTATAAACACCCAACACAGGAGGTTCTCAGATGATACGCAGAAACAGGAAGAAGGTCGGGGCGATTGGGCTATTCCTTCTCGCCGTTTTGCTCATTGGCGGTCTGGCGATCAGCCTGGTCAGCCCGGCCGAAGCCCAGGCGCCGAACAAGGCCAAGTCAGCCGCTCTCGCCTATCGCGACCAGTGGCGCAAGCTCTGGGAAGACCATATCACCTGGACCCGGGTGGCGATCATGGGCATTCTCGACGAGCTGCCCGGCACCGACGCCTACGTCGGCCGGCTGCTGCAGAACGCTGACGACATGGAGGCAGCGCTCGCACCTTATTATGGCGAAGACGCCGCGGTGCTGGCCGACCTGATTACGGATCATCTGGTGATCGCCACCGAGATGCTCATCGCCGCCCGCGACGGCGATACCGCTGCTTTTGAGGACGCGCGGGTGCGCTGGTATGAAAACGGCGAGCAGAACGCCGTGCAGATGAACCAGATGAACCCGAGGTTCTGGCCTCTGGAAGAGACCCACCACATGTGGATTGAGCACCTGGACGCGACCCTCGCCGAGGCCGTGGCCAACCTGACCGGCGATTACGCCGCCGAGGTCGAGGCCTACGACCTGATTCACGCGATGGCGCTGGAGATGGCCGACTTCATGAGCACCGGCGTCATCAAGCAATTCCCGGGGGCATTCAAAGGCCCACTCCCCCGCTAGTAGACGGCGGCGCTTTGCATGAGACCTGACAGG
>JAAYYY010000328.1 GCA_012515125.1 Chloroflexota bacterium | reverse complement strand
CCGTCGATTGGAGTAAATTGGGCCGGCGCGAAAGAGAAGACGTCGGAGACTGTTTTGCACATCACGTTTCTGCTGACGCAGAGCCTGGAAAGTCCAAGTGGGGGCGGGCGCTACTTCCCCCTGGCCAAAGCGCTGGTCGGCCAGGGCCACAGGGTCACCATCTTTGCTCTGCACCACAACTACCGCGAGCTTGAGCAACGCCGTTTTGTCCGCGATGGCGTGACTGTCGAATACGTGGGCCAGATGCACGTTTTGAAGGCCGATAACCGGAAGACCTATTTCCACCCACTGGCGATGATCGGCATCACGCTGATAGCCACGCTCAAGCTGGCTCGGGCCGCGCTGCGAGAACCCGGCGACCTTATCCACGTCGCCAAGGGCCAGCCGATGAATGGGATTGCCGCCTGGATTGCGCACCGCTTGCGCGGGGTACCTGTTTATCTCGACAGCGACGATTACGAGGCTGTGCACAACCGCTTCGGCGGGCGCTGGCAGCAACGGGTTGTCGCCTGGTTTGAAGACTGGATCCCGTCATTTGCCAGCGGCATTACCGTAGGCAATACCTTCATCTGGAACCGTCATCGGGCTCTGGGTTATCCGCCGGAAAAGCTGGTACTCGTGCCTAACGGCGTCGATCGGGACGCCTTCGCTGCCCTGGAATCAGCGGACTGCGCCCGGCGTCTCGAACTTTTGCAGCGCGAGCTGGACCTGGAAGAGGGACAGCCTGTTGTTGTCTACGTCGGTTCGATGAGCCTTGTCAGCCACGCCGTCGATCTGCTCCTGGAGGCCTTCGCTCATGTCTGCGAGCGCCTGCCCGATGCCTGCTTGCTCCTCGTGGGCGGCGGCGAAGATATCGATAAGCTACGCCTGCTTGCCGAGCAGCTTGGCATCGCCGCGCACGTCCGTTTTGTAGGGCGCGTGCCGGCGGAGGCCGTGCCCTTATACTATCGGCTCGGTACCGTGTCCGTCGATCCGCGCCTCGATGACCTTGTCGCCGAATCCAGCCTTTCGCTGAAGCTGGTTGAAAGCATTGCCGCGGGGGTTCCTTGTGTGACCACTGATATCGGCGACCGGCGTCTGATTGCGGGCGAGGCAGGGATCGCCGTTCCACCTGGCGACGCGCGCGCACTCGCCGCCGGTCTGCTTACTGTTCTGGAAAATCCGGAAAAAGCGTCCCAGATGCGGCAGGCCGCCCTCGCCCTGCGCGACAGGTACTGGTGGGACGTCCGGGTGCAAGACTTTGCCAGCCTATACCCCGCTTCCGGTTAGTCGTTTCGGGCCGCAGTCTGTGCGTCGTCTACGTGATTTCCTTGCCCGGAGAAGAATTCTGCTCAGTCTCGGGGCGCTCTTTTCAGGCTCGGCCGTAGCCAGACTGCTTTCCGCTTTAACTATCTTTGTCCTCGCGCGCCAATTGGGGATCGAGCGCTTCGGCATCCATGCGGCTACCCTGGCGCTGGCGAAGTTGAGCAGCGTTCTCTTTTCACTGGGACTGGATAGCTGGCTGTTGCGGGAAGGTCGCCGTTCCCCCCAGGGGTTTCCTGCGGCGATTGGCACGAGTCTGATGCTCAAGCTGGTGCTCGGCCTGCTCTGGTTGCTGCTGCTCGGCGCTATTGCCCCCTTCCTGAACCAGACCTCCTTCCCCACCGTGCTGGTTGTCCTTGCAGCCGTCTCCATTGTACTGGAAGAGCTTGCCCTCACGACCGCCAGCGCCTTCAAGGCGTCACTGCGCAACAGGGTTACCGTCTGGCTGGTCATGATCGCGCCGGCCGTTCTCCTGTTGCTGACGATCTTCCTGTCGTGGCGGAACGTTGTCGCTATCGGCCCCTATTTCACAGCGCGCATCGTTTCGTTTGTACTTGCCGGGGCAGCCGGTCTCTATCTCGTGTGGCGGATGTTTGGTCTGGAAGTGAAGTGGGGATGGATGTCGGACATATTGCGCGAGACTCGCCCGTATGGCGTCTCGCAGGGCCTGGCGCTTATTTACGAACGGGCCGACCTGACCATCATCGCCTT
>JAAYYY010000327.1 GCA_012515125.1 Chloroflexota bacterium | reverse complement strand
TAGCTCTCGGCGATGACCATCTTCACGCCGAGCAGCAGCGTGCCCTTGGCGGCCCAGTCGCGGGAGCTGCCCATGCCGTAATCTTTGCCGGCGATAACCACGAGCGGCGTTCCGTCTTCACCATATTTCATCGCCGCATCATAGATCGGCATGACCTCGCCGCTTGGCAGGTAGGTCGTCCAGCCGCCTTCTGTGCCGGGCGCCATCTGGTTGCGCAGGCGGATATTGGCGAAGGTGCCGCGCGTCATGACCCGGTCGTTGCCACGGCGCGAGCCGTAGCTGTTGAACTCGCGGCGGGTGACGCCGCGCTCCAGCAGATACTTGCCGGCCGGGCTATCGGGCGCAATTGCCCCGGCGGGTGAAATGTGGTCCGTCGTCGTCGAATCGCCCACCTTAACCAGCACCCGCGCTCCCGTTATGTTCGTGATTGTCCTCTCGCCCGGTGTGAAGTTCAGGAAGAAAGGAGGCTCCTGGATGTAGGTGGAGTCGGGATCCCACTCGTAGAGGACGCCGCCGCGCGTGGGGATGGCGTTCCACATCTCATTCATGTCGTAGATATTGCCGTACTCGGCCTCAAACATCTCCGGCGTGATGGAGCGCTCGACCGCTTCCCGTATCTCGGCGTTGCTGGGCCAGATGTCCCGCAGATAGACCGGGTTGCCGTCTTTGTCCTCGCCGAGCGGGTCGTTCAACAGATCGATGTCGGTGGTGCCTGCGAGCGCATAGGCCACGACCAGCGGCGGCGAGGCCAGGTAGTTGGCCCGCACGTGGGGATGGATACGGCCCGCGAAGTTGCGGTTGCCGCTGAGCACGGCCGTCGCAACCAGATCGCCCTTCTGCACGGCGCTGGCGACTGCTTCGGGCAGCGGCCCGGAGTTGCCAATACAGGTCGTGCAGCCGTAGCCGACGACATGATAGCCCAACTCCTCCAGGTAGGGCAACAAGCCCGCCCGCTTGAGATAGTTGGTGACGACCTTTGAGCCGGGAGCCAGACTTGTCTTGACGTAAGGCTTGACGGTCAGACCGCGCTCCACGGCTTTCCGGGCAAGCAGGCCGGCGCCAAGCATCACGCTGGGGTTGGACGTATTGGTGCAGCTTGTAATTGCGGCGATGACGACGGCGCCGTGGCCGATCTCCACATCCTGCCCGTTAGAGACGACGGCGGTCTGCTGCAGAGCTTCTTCGGTAAGGCCGAAGCCGCGGTCGTTCACCGGCGCGGTCAACACCTCCCGGAAGCGCGACTGCATCTCGGACAGGGGCACGCGATCCTGCGGGCGCAGGGGACCCGCCAGGCTGGGCTGCACGTCGGCAAGGTCCAGCTCCAGGGTCTCGGTGAAATCGGGATCTGGCGTGTCGGCGTCGTAGAAGAGACCCTGGGCGCGTGTGTACGCTTCCACAAGCCGGATCAGCTCTTCGGGCCGGCCTGTGCGCCGCAGATAGCGCAGCGTTTCCTCGTCCACCGGGAAGAAGCCCATCGTCGCGCCGTACTCCGGCGCCATGTTGGCAATCGTCGCCCGGTCGGGCAGGCTGATGCGGCCGACCCCGGGGCCGAAGAACTCGACAAACCTGCCGACCACACCGCGCTCGCGCAGCATCTGGGTAACCATCAGGACCATATCTGTCGCCGTGGCCCCTTCGCGCAACGCGCCGGTCAGGCGGAAGCCGATGACTTCCGGCGTTAGCATGTAGATCGGCTGGTTGAGCATGACTGCCTCGGCCTCAATGCCGCCCACGCCCCAGCCCAGCACGCCAAGGCCGTTGATCATCGTCGTATGCGAATCGGTGCCGACGATGCTGTCGGGAAAAGCCACAGTAGCGCCGTCGGGATCGTCGCGCGTCATCACCACCTTCGCCAGAAATTCGAGGTTAACCTGATGGACGATGCCGGAGGCAGGCGGCACGACTTTGAAGTTCTCAAACGCCTCTTTGCCCCACTTCAGGAATTCATAGCGCTCGCGGTTGCGCTCGAACTCGCGCTCGGCGTTGATGAAGAGAGCTGCATTAGTGCCAAACGTATCGACCTGCACGGAGTGGTCGATGACCAGATCGACAGGCACCTGGGGGTTGATCCGCGTCGGGTCGCCGCCGAGACGGGCCATAGCCGAGCGCAGCGCGGCGAGATCGACGACAGCCGGCACGCCCGTGAAATCCTGCAGAAGGACGCGCGCAGGCATGAAGGCAATATCCTCGTTCGCCGGCCGTGTCGCATTCCAGCTCGCCAGGCCCTCCACGTCCTCTGGTTGGACAAGGTAGCCGTCTACGTTGCGCAGCAGCGTCTCCAGCAAAACCTTGATCGAGAATGGCAGGCGATCGATGTGGCCGATTCCGGCTTCCGCCAGTTTTCCCAGGCGATAATAATAAATGTTGTCGTAGCCCGGCAACAGGGCGCGCGCGCCGAAGTGGTCGTACTTAGTCGTCATGTTTCACCTCAATTCGTGAGAATGCCTCTCGTGGTTGGGACGCGATTATATCATACCATCAGTGGCGTCGCCTTCCCTCGATCGGCGGTTCTAGCGCCATTATGACGCCCGCGCATCGAGTAGTATGCTCAGGCGTCAGGGAACCGGCTGGCCCCGGCTGGCAATCAGCAACTCGTACCATTCTTCCCGCGTGAGCGTCACGTCGTCGGCCAGCGCGCTGGCCCGCACCCGTTCGGGTTTTGTCGTGCCGATAATCGGCTGGATGCCCGCCGGGTGGCGCAGAATCCAGGCCAGGGCAATTGCCTCCAGCGTCGTCTCCTTCTCCGTGGCGAGGGCAGCTACTTTCTCTGCCACCGCCCTAACGTTGGGCGGCGCGCCGGCCGGCGGGTTGAACAGATAGCCGCGCGCCACCGGCGACCAGGCCTGCACGAGCACGCCAGTCAGCCGGCAGAAGTCGAGGATGCCCGTAGCCAGGGCGTGCGGCCCGTCAATCTGGTTAGCGATGATCCCCTCGTGGATCAGGTGCGGGTGCAGCAGGCTCAGCTCGAGCTGGTTAATAATCAGCGGCTGATCCACGGCCGCCTGCAGCAGCTCGAGCTGCCCAGCATTGAAGTTGCTCACGCCAAAGTAGCGCACCCTGCCGCTGTGCTCCAGGGTGTCGAAGGCCCTTGCCACTTCCTCCAGCTCCATCAGCGGGTCTGGCCGGTGCAGCAGCAGAATGTCCAGATAGTCGGTTTGCAGCCGCTGCAAGCTGCCCTCCACCGCCGCCACAATGTGATCGTAGCTGAAGTCATAGCGTCCCGGTCCGCTGTAGCGCGGGTCGTCGGGCAGGATGATGCCGCACTTGGACTGCAGCACGATCTCCTCGCGCGGGATCGCCTGCCAGACTGCGGCGAAGACAGCCTCCGATTTGCCGTGGGCGTAGATGTCAGCGTGGTCGAAGAGGTTAATGCCGGCCTCGAATGCAGCGACGACCACCTCGATGGCCGCACGCCTCTCCTCTTCGGTGATTGGCGAACTGCCGCCGCTGGCCAGATTCATGCAGCCAAATGCCAGCCGCGACACCTCCAGATCGGTCAGGGGAATCGAGTAACGTTTCATGCTGGTTATCCTTTTCGTCGTCCAGGGAGCAGGCGCCAGCGCTATCTCGCGCAGGCCAGACGCTCAGGGCGACCTACGGGTCGGAGGGTTCGTCGGACGAAGGCAGAGGGACGGCTGTCGTCGCCTTGATTTCGTTGAGAACGAGGCTCGTCCGCAGCTTGTCCATACCGGGGATGGGCGTCAATGTCTCCGTCAGGAAGTGCTCCAGATGTTTGCGGTTGCGCAGGACGACCTTTAAGAGATAGTCGTACTCCCCGGTGATGTGATAGCATTCCAGCACCTCAGGCATGGTCTGTACCAGGGCACGGAAACGGGCAATCGCCTGTGGCTCGTGGCGCTGCAGCGTCACCTGGACGAAGCAAAGCATGCCGTAACCCACGGCCTCAGGATCCACCAGGGCGACGTAGCCGGTGATAACCCCGCTGCTTTCCAGCTTGCGCAGCCGCTTCTGCAGGCCGGGCGCCGACAGATTGACGCGCCGGGCCAGTTCCGTATTGCTGGCGCGTGCGTCGCGCTGAAGATGCTCCAACACAATCCGATCTTTTTCGTCCAGCAGTTGTGCCATCTTAACTCTCTGAGGTGAAATTGGCGTTGTTTTTAACTAGCGGTCGCATTTCAGTTTATTAACTGCACCAGTCCCCTATCAACGGATTCTACTTCGTTCCCCCGGAGCAGGCACGACTCGCACGGGCCAGGAGCCGCTATGCTGTTCCAGGTAGGCTGCGCGCCGGCGCGCGTAATCGGCGTCCAGCGCCGAGAGCGGCGCGACCTGGCCTCCGGCAAGTACCACTTCCGGGTCGATGGTCCGCAGCTTGGTGCTGACCCGGAAGGTAGGCTGCTCGTCGTCCCAGACAAAACGGGTCGCCGGGCTGACCAGCGCCAGAATACGCTGCAGCTCACCGTCGTCCGTCTGCTGCAGGCGAGCCCAAATCGCTCTGTCCTCACCCCAGAGATCGTCCTGCCGCAGGATGCCCGAAGCCAGTGCATGGCGGATCGCCTGCGCCGCCAGCTCGTAGAGGCCGACTTCGCGGAAGTTGGCCCAGCTCGCCTCGTCGGCCGCCAGATAGGTCTCTGCCAGCCAGCGGGCCGCGGCAACGTCGGCGCACATGATGCGCCCTTCACGGACCACCAGGCGGTCGAGCGCGGCGGCGACGGCAGCGGGCGTCGCCAGGCACAGGTCGAGGCTGTCGCGGAAGAAGTAATCCAGCCGGTCGGCGCAGAGACGCGGAGCGGGTTGCTCCAGCAGCGGGTAGGCGTTTTCGTCGAGGAAGCGGCGCCAGTCATAACCATGGCGCCGCAGCAGGGCCGGCAGGTCGCTCCCGGCAACGTAGCGCTCCTTCTGCTCGTCGTGGTAGCTCTGGGCATCGTGGTTGTTGAATACGTAGTCGATTACGTGGCTGAAAGCGGTGTGGCTAACATCGTGCAGCAGGGCAGCAATCTGTTCCTCCAGCGGCGCGCCGAGCCGCCGGACAAGCAACATCACCCCGACGGAGTGTTCGAAACGGGTGACCGGTTTGGTAATCCCCAGCAGTCCGGTGACGCCGTGCTGGAGCACGCCCTTCAGGCGCTGTATCGCGTCGCTTTCCATCAGCGCCAGCAGAACCGGCTCGGCTATCGTCACACGTCCATAAACAGGGTCCTGATAATCCATCGGCATCTTCCTCTGGCCGGCCTCACCGGCGCCGTTGTGCTGCGCCACTCCGGATGGCCCGCAGCATTATTGTCCACAATTACGATTCTCGGCTAATCTGGTAGAATAAGCACGAGCGGCGTCGCCAGCGCATCAGCGCTCTCCATCGAGAGATTACCATGAACCGTCTGTGGTCACTTCTGCTACTAGCACTGCTGTTATGTGCCGGCTGCGCCCGTTCTGGGAGCGGCAGTGGTATTCGGTCCGGCGTCTCTATGGATAGCTTCCCCCCGCCGCCGGGACCGCCGGCTACCGTGACTATTGGCGAGCTGGTCGAAGAACCTGCCGCTTATGAAGGGCAGTACGTCCGGGTGACCGGGGCATACCGGCGCCCGCCGCTCCTCGTCTGCGAGGGGCTGCCGCGCCATTCTCCCGACGGTTGGGCGCTCGCCGAGGGCGAGGCGACGATTGGCGCCGGGGGCTTTAACGAGCTGCTGCGCTCCCTGCTAGCCGAGGGGACGACGATAACGGTCGATGGGCGCTGGCTGCAGTGGACCGGCCCGGTCGGCTGTGGCAAGACGGCCGGCGTGGAAGAGATCTGGTATCTCGCCGTGCAGAATGTCGTGGAGCCCCATCCACTGGTGCGCGCGACGCCGGGCACCGTCACGGCAGTTGCCGGCGCGCCGACGGCCCTCCCTGGGGCGACGGCGCCGGCCACAGCCCTACCTTCTCCCACCGGCGTTACACCCCTTTCGCCGGCGTCCGCGACGCCAACGCCGACACTCGCCGCGCCAGCGGGGACGGCAACCGGCTCGCCGGAACCGTACCCGGGAGCCACGCAGACGGCGACGGTTACACCGGCCGGCACGCCGGGTACGGGCACCCCCGGCACCCCTCAGGTAACGCTCACAGGGACCGTTATTACGGCAACGGCGACGGCAGCGACGGGCACTCCCGGCACCCCTCAGGCGACGGCTACGGAAACGGGCGGCG
>JAAYYY010000326.1 GCA_012515125.1 Chloroflexota bacterium | reverse complement strand
GCCTGGGCTGTACGCCCCAGGAAACAAAGCCTTCCGCTTCGACCCGCGTCATCACGTGGACGGCGTCGGCGCCGGCCAGTATGGCACGCTGATGTTGCATGAGCGAGTTATGCGCCACGCGAGCCCGCCGGCTCTCGCCAAGGTGAGCGAAGGGCGTAATAACCAGAGGTACGCGCCGCTGGCGGGCGAATTGCGAGGCAGCGACCAACCCGTATTCCCACGATATGTTGAAGCCATGCACCAGCGACACGTCGGGAAAGCGCGCCAGGGTCTGCGGCAGGCTGATCATGGATGGCACTCGCCGGGCCATCCGCTCCAGCACAACGCGCCGCTCACCGGGCAGCATCGAAAGGAGTACCATCAACTTGCGCCAGGCGAGAAGGGCCGGCCTTCCGCCGGGAAAGGGGCGCAGCGGCAGGCGCCAGATCGCCAGTCCGTCTTCACATTGTGGCCGTTCAGCAGGAGCTGCCCTGCCGCGCCAGAAGTCGTGCTCGCCCTCGGCGCTGCTGGTTACTACCGTTACGCGGGAGCCGGCATCGAGAAGAGCGCGGGCCAGTGCGTGTGCATAACGCTCCCCGCCACCGGTAAGCGGAGGGAAGCCGGGTGTAACAAACAGGACATGAACCATCGTGTTGTCGCCCAGAGGCGACTGATCGTATCAGGCTATTCTTACGCCGGGAATTATACGCCAGAAAGCCGTTATGCGCCGCGACGACGGCGCATAACGGCTTAAGGAACAGACTGAAGGAGAGTGCTGTTTAGCGCTGCAGCCCCGGGAGGGCGACCCTGTATACCTGTTCGGCTGCGTGGACGACAACGGGGACTGAGATTGGACTACCGGCGACCGGCTCGCCGTTAACCGTGGCGACGATCTCGATGTTGCCCAGATTGTTGCTGCCCGCTTGCAGCCGGTTGGTTGCCACTTCCAGATAGATGGTCACTTCGTTGGTTGCCTGGCCCGACGTTGCCGAAAGGCGGGCAGCCGGACCGGTGGATGCCTCGGCCTGCCATTCGAAGATGACCTGCCCGCCCACACTTTTCACGAGGATCGGAAGCTCGATTGTGCCGGCGTTCAGCTCGACCAACGCTGAGACCGGGTCTGGAATGACCTTCACATAGGCCGGCACGCTGTTACCGGTGCGGGCCGGGTTGTGCCTGAACATGGGCCAGTCCGTCTCAAGGCTTGATTGCGGCAGGTCCCAGACGTACAGCGTGCTGTTACTGACCACCAGCTCGAGCTTCCCGTCATTGTTCAGGTCGCCAACAGCCGGCGAATTCAGGAGGGAGCCCGCGGTAAGATAGATCGGCCGGTCGGTGGCGGGGAATTGGGGCGACGTTAGCTGCTTCCCGTTGCCATCGACAATGGTGACCGACCAGCCCTGGTTAAAGATTATCTCGTTCGTTCCATCACCGTCGGAGTCTGCAAGGATGAAGCCGGTGCCGAGATCAAAGCTCGCGACTACCTTGCCGGAGTGGTCCAGCGGCTGCATTGGAAAACCGGCAACGAGACGCCCGTCGGCGTGCCACGCATAGAGCTTGCGCTCGGGGCGGCTTGTGGCGACCACGATTTCTGGCTGACCATCGCCGGTGATATCTCCAACGCTTGGGGAAGCGGGAACAGTCCCGCCGACAGCCTTGCCGCCGGCCCAGCCGGGCAAATCGTTGCCGTGACGGTCGAGACCGTACACCCGAAAGCCGTGCGTAGGATGATCCGGGCTGACGTCATAGTAGTACGTGCCGGTGCCGACGAACATCTCCGGGTAACCATCGCCGTTAACGTCGGCCAGAGCCGGCGAGGAACCAATCACCTCAAGGAAGTAGCGCGGGAAGTTGCCGGCGAGTTTCGCGCCGGAGGAAGTCAGCCCGTACAGCGCACCGCCGCAATAACCCGACGCCCAGCCGGGCGGCAGGCCGTAGGGGCAATTCCAGCCACCGAGCGCGCTAAAGTAGCCCTCATCAGTGCCGATCACGACGTCAAGCTGGGCGTCGCCATCCAGCAAGCCAACAGCCGGGGAACTCCAGATCGTGTCTGCCACCCGCCCCTTCAGCGTTGGCCAGGTGGGATACTTTGTGCTGAGGTAACTATCAATCGGGTAGCCGGCTACCGGGCGGCCATCGTGATGAAGCGCGCGTACCCGTTTATCAAATCCACCGGCAATGATTTCGAGATCGCCATCACCGTCGAGGTCGGCGAGGGCCGGTGTGGAAAAGATAGAGTCGGCGCAGCCAGCAGGGGGCGTCATGTAGTCGTCGGCGAGGACGGGCCAACCGGGCTTCACCGCGCCGTTGTGTTCGAGAACGATGATACCGCCCTGGGTGCAGACCGATGGATAGATGGTGCCCGTCGCCACGACGATCTCGGCGCGACCATCATTGTCAATGTCCGCAACTGCAGGCGATGCGTTAATGTGCTGTGTACCCGGCGCCATGCCGAAGGCGGGTGCCAGATCGACATTCCATAGGACGCTGCCGTCATGATTGACGACGAGCACGTGGCCTTTATTCGTGGCGACGACGATTTCACTGTAATCGTCATTGTCTATGTTGGCAATCGCCGGGGAGCTCTTGAGACAGTTCGTCGTCGAGTCAGGACAGACTCGACTTGGTAAGGCGAGAGACCATTTTGCTGTTTGCAGGCCAATCAGCTGCTCGATGGTCTCGCCTTCCGCGCTGGCGCGCGGCGCCATCGAGAACAGCATCACCAGCATCAGTGCCAAAATGATCGTGTAACCGGATCCCTTAATCCGCATAAAAGTTGCTTTCTCCAATTCCTATTGCGTTTCCACGCAAAGTAAATGATATGTCAAAAGCAACATT
>JAAYYY010000325.1 GCA_012515125.1 Chloroflexota bacterium | reverse complement strand
CCGCGCGCAGCCAGCAACGGTCCCGCCAGACAAATCAGGGCGCGCCGAACCGCGCGCGCCGCGCCAAAGCAGCGCCGCAGAAGCGCGGCATCGCCGGCTTCTTCGAGCGCCTTTTCGCCCGCTTCAGGAGATAGTCGCCGGCAGCGGGGAGCCGGTTTGCCGCCGAACGGCAGAGTGAGGAATCGATGACGAACAACGAACCTGGCCTCGCGGCCGGCGCGCAGATCGAATCGCGCGCCCGGCTGGCGTCGTTCTGGCGCGCCCTGCGCCAGACCTTACATCCATCCCCGGCAGCGTGGCGCGGCGCGACTTTCGGCGTCGTCGCCGCTATCGTGCTGCTGGCGTTACTCATGGCGTGGGAGATGCGGCCATGGCCGCTCGGCTTCGCCCTATGGGCCGTGCTGGTCCTGGGGTTAACGGCGGCGCTGGCGAACCTGATCCTCGACGTGCTGCTGCCAAAGCTGCCTGCCGCCTATCGCAACGTGGCCATTGGCGCGGCGGTCGTGCTGGGCATGATGGTCCTCGGTGGGGTCGCGCTGCCCGGCAAGCTGGTGGTGGGCGGCGCGCTGGTCGTGGGCGCCTCGCTCGTGGGCGGCGGGGCGTACGTGCTGATCGCCCGACCTGACGGCTTTTCGCCGGGGAAAGCGGCGGGCGCGATTGTCGCCGGGGCGGTTATCCTCGTGGCGCTGGCCCTGTTCTATCGCTGGCCCGGCCCGGAGGTGGCGCCGGCGACCCGTTTCGCCGCCTCCGGCGCGAGCCTGCCCCCGGAGAACCCGGCCCAGCCCGGCCCCTACGACGTGCTCACCCTGACCTACGGCAGCGGCGACGACCGGCGGGCCGTTTACGACACGCCGGACCTGCTGTCGCGCCGGGTGGACGGCGACCCGTACATCGCCAACTGGGACGGGCTGAGCGGCGACCTGCGCACGCGCTACTGGGGCTTTGGCGAGGACGAGCTACCGCTTAACGCGCGCGTCTGGTATCCGGCCGGCGACGGGCCGTTTCCCCTGGTGCTCATCGTGCACGGCAACCACGAGATGACCGCGCCCTCGGAGGCCGGCTACGCCTATCTGGGCGAGCTATTAGCCAGCCGGGGCATGATCCTCGTCTCGGTGGACGAGAATTTCCTGAACGGCGCGTGGACCGACCGGTTGCCGTTTGGCGAAGACGACGGGCTGCAAGAGGAGAACGACGCGCGCGGCTGGCTCCTGCTGGAGCATCTGCGGCTGTGGCAGGATTGGAACGCCGACGAGGAGCATCCGTTCGGCGGGCTGGTCGATATGGGGCGCATTGCCCTGATCGGCCATTCACGCGGCGGCGAGGCGGCGGCAGTGGCGGCGGCGCTCAACGAGCTGCCTCATTATCCCGAGGATGCCCGGCAGCGCTTCGACTATGGCTTCAACATCCGCGCCGTCGTGGCGATTGCCCCGGCGGATGGGCAGTATGAGCCGGCCGGTCGCCCGACGCCGCTGGAAGGACCGAGCTATCTGGTGCTGCAGGGCGCCTACGACGGCGACGTCTACTACTTCGACGGCATCGCCCAGTACAACCGCGTGACTCTGCCGGAGGGCAGCGAGGCGTTCAAGGCGGCCGTCTATGTGGACCGGGCCAACCACGGGCAGTTCAACACCGAATGGGGGCGCAGCGACCGGGGCTCCTTCCCCAGCCCCGGCATTATGAACCTGGGCCCGATTATGGACGGCGAGGCGCAGCGCGACGTGGCCCGCCTGTTCATCAGCGCCTTTCTGGAGGCGGCGCTGAACGAGCGCGAAGAATACCGGGTGCTCTTCGAGCAGCCGGGGGCCGCCGCGCCGTGGCTGCCCGACGTGGCCTACCGCGCGCGCTTTGACGCGCCGGGCACGCGCTATCTGGCGACCTTCGACGAAGACCTGGACGTGACGACGGGCACGGCGCCCGGCGTCACCCTGCGCGGCGAAGGGCTGCGCGGCTGGAAGGAAGACGTGGCGCCGCTGAAGGCGTCGGGGCAGGACCAGCAGAGCGCGGCGCTGCGCCTTCAGTGGGATGGCGGTGGGCGCTACGAGATCGCCCTGACGGATGGTGAGGCGGGTGTAGGGGCGGGTTTCAAACCCGCCCCTACCGAGGCGCTAAGTTTATCGCTGGCGGCGGGCGAAGAGGTGACGGACACGCTCGACTTCACCATCGCGCTGGTGGACGAGGCCGGCCGGGAGGCGCGGCTGCCGCTGAGCGCCGTCGCGCCGCTGCCGCCGCCGATCCCGTTCGACGTCTGGAAGCACCCGCTGTTGTCGGAGCGGGGCGCGCAGGCCGAGCCGGTCTTCCAGAGCTACCTGCTGCCGCTGG
>JAAYYY010000324.1 GCA_012515125.1 Chloroflexota bacterium | reverse complement strand
ATGTCCACCGACGTCGCCGCCCTGCGCCGTAGCTGGACGGCGGCTGAATCGCTCGAATATCTTCGGTCGCTGGAGCGAGCGGAAACGCTGCATTACCTCTACGTCGTCGATCGCAACCAGCGGTTGATCGGCGTGGTGCCCATCCGCAACCTGGTGCTGGCCCGGCCGGACACGACAATCGAGACGATCATGGATCGGGACGTCGTCTCCATCCGGGTGGATACGGACCAGGAAGAGCTGGCCGAGTTTATCGCCCGCTACGACTTCGTAGCCGTGCCGGTAGTGGACGAGGAGAACCGGCTGCTCGGCGTCGTAACCGTAGACGATGTTCTTGACATCCTCGAAGAAGAAGCGACCGAGGACATCCAGCGGCTGGGTGGTTCCGAGCCGCTGGAGAACGCCTATTTCGCCGTCTCCGTCTGGCACATGGTGCGCAAGCGCATCGTCTGGCTGCTGCTGCTCTTCGTGGCCTCGCTGCTGACGAGCGGCGTCATCGGAGCCTTTGAAAGCTCGGTACTCGCCGCCGCCATCATCCTGAACCGCTTCATCCCCCTGGTAACGGGCACGGGCGGTAACGCGGGCTCGCAGACGGTGACGACCATTATCCGGGCCATCGCCGTCGAAGAGATTCATTTGGTGGACGCCGGCCGTGCCTGGCGCCGCGAAGTAATGGTCGGATTGCTGGTCGGCGTGTTGCTGGGGCTGGTGGGCGCCGTCATCGGCGTCGCCCAGGCCATCGTGAACGGAAGCAGCCCGAAAATCGGCTTAGTGTTGGCCCTGACCCTGCCGCTGGTCGTTGTCTGGTCCAACACAGTAGCCACGCTTGTGCCAATCGCCGCCGAACGATATAAGATTGACCCGACCGTCATCAGCGCGCCGCTGATCACGACCATCGTCGATGCGACCGCGCTGCTCATTTACTTTTCGCTGGCAAAGCTAATCCTGGGGCTGTAATGATGAGTGAATCTCTGGCTGACCGCATTATCATTCCTGAAGCGCTCGTGGAGGCATTGCGCCACGCGGAACACGTCGCCGTGCTGACCGGCGCCGGCATCTCCGCCGAGAGCGGCGTGCCCACTTTTCGGGAGGCGCAGAAGGGCCTCTGGGCGCAGTACAATCCGGAGGATCTGGCGACCCAGGAGGCGTTTGAGCGCGACCCGCGGCGGGTCTGGGAGTGGTACGCCTGGAGGCGCAAGCTGATCGCCAGGGCCGAGCCAAACCCGGGCCACCTGGCGCTGGCGCAGATCGAGGAGCGCGTGCCGCGTTTTTCGCTCATCACCCAGAATATCGACGAGCTGCACTTCCGCGCCGGCTGCAAGGAGACGATTGAGCTACACGGCAGTATCGGGCGCAGCCGCTGCCTGAGCTGCGACGAGGTGACGCGCGAATGGGTCGAAGGAGACGAGACGCCGCCGCGCTGCCCCAACTGCGGCGGCATGCTGCGGCCCGACGTGGTCTGGTTCGGCGAGGCGCTGCCGTTTGACGCCCTGGCGCGGGCAGTCGCCGCCGCGCATGATGCCGATCTCTTCTTTTCGGTGGGCACCTCGGGCGTCGTCTATCCGGCGGCGGCGCTGCCTCTGGAAGCCATCGAGTACGGCGCCACGGCCGTGGAGATCAATCCCGAGGAAACGCCAGCGACAGTGATGATGGATTTTGTGCTCAAAGGGCCGGCGGGCCGCGTCCTGCCGCAGCTCGTCGCCGCTGCGTGGCCCGAGCAGGCGGCGCCACAACAGTAGGAGAACAGGATGGGCAGGAAGCCGGGGGGCTCAGACGAAAAGCGGGTGCCGCTGGGTATCGTCTTTCTGACGTTCGGCCTGATCGTTCTGGGCACAGTGGCTGCGGTCTTTCTGCTCCTGCCCGTCGCGCCCCCTTCCCTGCCGGCGCTCATCCCGCGCGCGCTGCTGCCGCAGCCCACCGCCGAGCCGCCGTCGCTGCCGACGGTGATGGCCGGCGCCGGCACGGACGAGATGTTCGACCCAACCTTCTTCCGGACGAGCAACCTGCCTTCGGAGGCACGGGCCGACGAAGCGCCGGCGACCCTCTACGAGCCGCTGCCCAACCAGCCGGCGCGCATTATCATCCCGGAGCTGGAAATTGACGCGCCCGTGCGGGAGGTGCAGCTCGAACGCGTCGAGGAAGACGGGCAGACGCTCTTCCGCTGGCAGGTCCCTGACGAATACGCCGCGGGCTGGCACAGCGACAGCGCGCCGCTCGGCCGCCGTGGAAACACGGTGCTCAACGGCCATCACAACGTCCACGGCGCCATCTTTGGCGATCTGATCGAGCTGGAAACGGGAGCCGACATCTACCTCGAAGACGTGGACGGGCAGCGCTACCACTTCCAGATCTCCGAAAAGCACCTCTTCCCCGAGCGCGACGAGGGCATTGCCGTGCGGCGGGGCAACGCAAGCTGGATGGAACGCAAGCCGGACGAGCGCATCACTATCGTCACCTGCTGGCCTCGAACCGACAACACGCACCGGCTGATCGTCATCGCCAAACCAGCCACACCCTGATTTCGGGCCAACAGCCTCCCTTATGTTGTCGTCCTATACGCAATTCAGGGCTACCTCTGCGGCAGCAGGATCACCTTGCCGAAGTTCTTCCGCTCCTGGACGTAGCGGTGCGCTGCGGCTGCCTCACGGAAGGTAAAGGTCCGGTCCACCAGCGGGCGAAAGAGAGCCTCGTCGTACCAGTGCACGATCTGGTCCATCCAGGGGCGCAGGAGATCGGCCTCTTCCCAGAGGGCCGCCAGGTCCACGCCGAGAACGCCTTTGCTGTCGCTCATCAGCTTCTCTGGCGTGTAGAACTGGGTATAGACGAGCTGCTGCAACCGGTCCCACCAGCGGCGGGAGCGCAGCGGCGCCATGCTGCCCCAGCTATAGGTCAGCAGGCGGCCTGTGGGCATGAGCAGCCGGTAGTTTTTGGTCCAGTGAGGCCCGCCGAGGGGATCGAGGATGATCTGCACGCCTCGCCCGCCCCGCCGCTCGCGGATCTCGCGCTCGTAATCGTAATGATGGAAGTCAACGGGATGCTGCAGGCCGCGCTCGCGCAGCAATTCGAGCTGATCGGGCGCCGCCGTGCCGTAGCTCTCCGCGCCGACGATGCGGCAGATGTCGATGGCAGCCAGTCCGGTGTTGCTGGCGGCGTCGTGAATGAGCACGCTGTCCCCTTTGCGCAGCGAGCCCATGACGACGAGCAGCACGTAGGCCAGCAGGTAGTTGACGGGAAGGGCCGCCGCTTCCTGCGCCGTCATCCAGTCCAGCCGGCGGAAGGCCCGTCGCGCCGGGACACAGAGGACATCGCTGTATCCGCCGCCCTGCGTGGCGGCAAGTACCGGATCGCCCTCTCTGAGGTGGGCCACGCCCTGCCCGACGAGATCGACCGTTCCGGCGACCTCCGAGCCGGGCACGAAGGGCGGCTCAGGCGCGTGGGGCAGCAGGCCCAGACGCGCCGCCGCGTCGCCGATGTTCACGCCGATGGCCTCGACGCGGATCCGGACCTCGCCGCTGCGGGGCAGCGGGTCCGGCGCTTCCCGTTGCTCCAGCACCTCGGGCGGGCCGTGACGGGTCACCCAGATTTGCCTCACTCGCTCTCTCCTCACTACGCGCCGTCGCCGGCAGCGCCGCCGATTGTATGGCAAATGGGCCGGCGTCAACAAACAGCGCCAGACGGGAACGCCGAACGGCCATCCTCGTGTATAATGGAGGAGAAAGACAGGAGTTGCAGGAGTCTTATGCCGCGCATCGAAAACCTGCCCGCCGGCTCGTCGGCGCAACGCAATAACCTCAACCATCAGGCGATCGAAGATTACCTGAAGACTATCTACACGCTTGCCGAGGAGGAAAGCCCGGTCAGCACGTCGCGGATTGCCGCCATGCGCGGCGTCAAGCCCGCCTCGGCGACGAGCATGATCCAGCGGTTGGCGGCGCTGGAGCTGGTCAATTACGAGAAGCATTATGGTGTGACGCTTACTGAGACCGGCCGGCACATCGCGCTGGAAGTGATCCGCCACCACCGGCTGATCGAGCTGTATCTGACGGAAGCGCTGGGCTTCACTTGGGACGAAGTGCACGAGCAGGCCGACATCCTGGAGCACGTGATCAGCGAGAAACTGGAGGAGCGCATCGCGGCGGCGCTGGGCTATCCAACGCTGGACCCGCACGGCGATCCGATTCCCGCCCCCGACGGCACGCTGCCGCAGCGCAGCCTGGTCTCCCTGGCGACGCTGGCGCCGGGCGAAGGGGGCGTTGTGGCCCGTATCACCGACGACCACAACGCCGAGCTGCTGCGCTACCTCTCAGAGCTGGAGCTGGAGCCGCGAGCGGTGGTGACGGTGCGGGCGATTGCGCCGCTGGAAGGGCCGCTGACCCTGGAGGTCGGCGGGCAGGAGAAGATCATCGGGCGGGCCGCGGCGGAACGCGTCTTCGTCGAGCGTCTTTGAGAAGCGCGCCGCCCCAGATGATTTGCCTGGGCGGGCGAATCCAGTATCATCGGGCCATCAGGCACACGAAGAGAGGAAAAGAATGGCAGATCAAGAAGGACGACCTGAAGCGGGCGAGATGCCGATCAGCGCGGAGCTGCTGGAGATATTGCGCTGCCCGGTCGCGGTCCAGTCGGACCAG
The DNA here is from genome assembly GCA_012515125.1 of Chloroflexota bacterium. Lineage (GTDB taxonomy): Bacteria > Chloroflexota > Anaerolineae > Promineifilales > Promineifilaceae > JAAYYY01. Next base: position 4,534 of record JAAYYY010000324.1, on the reverse strand, counting down.
TACGGCGACGACCCCGGCCGGCTGCGCCTCGTGAAGAATAGCTGGCTGGTCAGCGATGATTCCGGCTACAAGTACCCGATTCGTGACGGCATCCCCGTGATGCTCATCGAAGAAGGGGAGAAATGGAAAGACGTGGCGGAGAGCGACCTGCCGGTGCCCCCGCCGCCGGCCTGATTCTCGACCACCATGACCATTGGGCGCCCTCGCGGCGCCCTTTTGCTTCAGGGCGGCGGGAGCACGCGAAAGAGGATGAAATCTTTGCCCGGGCGCTCCGAGTCGTAGTAGTGCAGCTCGCCGTCCGGGTAGGCAGCCTGTAGCGCCGCCAGGGCCTCATGGTGGTCGGGGTGCACGAAATAGAGGCGGGGGCCGGGCAGCGCGGCCTGGGCGGCGATCTCGTTCAGGTCAGGCACGGCGTTGTTCCAGGTCACGTCTCCGGCGTTGATGCCGATGTTGCGCGTGTCCACCCAGTGGGGATAGGGGATGTGGTAAACGTCGCGCAGGGAACCGTATTGCCGGGCAAACTCGCGGGCGACAGCGCCCATCTCGGTCGCGTTCCAGTTGGAGAGGCGGTAGTGGGCGTCGTAGTCGTCGAAGTACCATTTGGCGTCCTCGGCGATGGCGAAGAGGAGCAGGCCGGCCAGGAGCGGGACCGCAGCGCGCCTCCCCCACCCCACGCACTGTCGCCAGCAGGCCGCCGTGCCCACCGTGAGGGGCAGCGCCGCCACCAGCATGACGACCGGGATGGCGCCGCCGGTGCGCACGGCGCTCGGATTTTCTTCCGGGTAGGCGAGGCTGAGGATGGAGGGCAGCAGCAGGACGGCGAAGCTGAGCAGCACGTAGAGGCTGCGGCGCTCGCGGGCGGCAAGCAGCCGCCAGAGGGCGTAGGCGAGGCCGAGAATGAACAGCGCCCCGGCGACGAGGCCGAGCTGCGGCGACCCCGGAATGGTGTTCGCCGGGACGACGTCGCCCCGATAGTTGAACATCAGCAGGGCGTTCTTGACGTTCGTCCAGAAGCTGGCCCAGAGCGCGCCGGCAGGCAGCCCTTCCTGCAGCCGGCTGGAGGCCCTGTACCAGAACATGTCGGGATTCTCCTGCAGGTAGCGCACCAGCGGCAGGAAGGCGATCAGGGCCAGCAGGCCGCCGAGCAGGGCGTTCTGCCAGAAGGCGCGGCTGAGGCTGCTGGCCTCGCTCCCGGCCCCGCCCCGCCGCCGCCGGAGCAGGTCGGCAGCGACCTTGGCGAGCACAAGCAGGATGAAGAGCAGCGGCACGATACGCATGGCCGTATAGCTGTGCAGGCCCAGGCCGAGGATAAGGCCGGCGGCAAGCCAGTCGTTGCGTCCGTTGTTGCGGAAAGAGCGCAGCAGAAAGGCCAGCGCCGGGGCAGTGAAGGCGGCGGTGAACGGGAAGCGCAGCCCCACGCGGCTGATGGCGACGTGCCAGTGGGAGACGGCGATGAAAAAGGCGGCGAACAGGCCGGCGAGTCGCCCGTACAGCTCGCGACCGAGGAACGCGGTCAGCGGCACGGTGATGGCGCCGAAGAGCGCCGTACCCACTTTGAGCGCGAGGTGGTTTTCGGTGAGCGGCGTCAGGCGGATGAGCGCCGCCGTCAGATAAAACTGCAGCGCCTCGCGGCCCGTGTTGCGCGGGAAGAAGATGGGGCGCGCGCCCATAAGCACGTCGTGAACGTCCAGCAGCTTCTCGGCGTGATCGCTGGTCATCTCGCCGGGGATGGCATCCAGCCGGTAGAAGCGGAAGACGGCGCCCAACAGGGTGATCGCCAGCAGCGCCAGCCAGAAGCGGCCCGGAAGCCGGGGCCGGGACAGGTGCGGGCGGTGGGCGAAGGCCAGCACGAAGTAGAGCATGGCGCCGAGCCAGTACCAGAGGCCGCCGGGCAGGTAGTTCCCGGCGAACCCCTCATAGGCGAGCAGGGCAAGCAGCACGCTGCTTATGGCAAAGAGGGCGCGCCAGCCCCGGCCGGGCGTCAACGACTGCGGCCCTTCCCGGCCGGTAGGGCGACGTGCGGGCAGCGCTGCGCCGGACCAGCGCCACACGGCAGCCAGGAAGAAGAGGATGGCCGGGAGAAAGAGGGCAACTGCCGGCAGCGCGCGCTGCCGGGCGGCGAATAGCTGTCCGCCAGGGGCGAGCAGGATAGCCAGCGCCAGAAGCGCCGGCCGGATGAAGTTGGAGCGCTGCCCCACGAATCTCTGTCGCTGTGTGGTCATCTTTGCACGCCGGATCTTAGCCTGCCGCCGCGCTTCCGGTCAACCAGTTCAATGAACAGTCGGATCGCGCCTGCCATTTGGCAGGCAGCATCTTGCTCGCCCTTCTTGCGGGCATCTTGGACATTAATGAAATGCGAGGCACGACACTGGCAACCATGTAGCGCGATTTTTCAAATCGCGCGCTGCGCGCCGATGAGCGATTTGGAAAAATCGCTCAACAGCAAGTCGCCCGGATCACAGGCCTCGGCCAACCCGTTTCCTTGCCTGTCCTGCCCCGTTCTGGTATCGTCAGCCTGGGCTAGAGGTTGTCCCGTCTATGGCACGAAAAGTATTGCTCATCGAAGATAACACGGAAAGCTTCATCCTGGTAAACCGGGTCCTCAGCGCCAGGGGTTACGAGGTCCTCCACGCCCCAGACGGCGAGCGGGGCATCCAGCTTGCCGTAGAGGCCGGGCCAGACCTGATCCTCATCGACATTGGCCTGCCAGATATTGACGGCAACACAGTGGTCGCGCTGCTAAGGCAGATCGGCGAGCTGGAAGGAGTGCCACTGGTGGCGATTACGGCGTGGCCCCCTGATATTGCCCAGGATATCTGCGACAGGTATGGCTTTGATGGCCTGATCACCAAACCGATCAGCGTGCGCGACTTTCCGCAGCAGATTGCCAGTTTTCTCGGCGGCGGGCCCGAACCGGCCGGTTAGGTTTTCCCACGCCGAACCATTTCCAGGTAGCCAGCGCCTATGGAGTTGATTCCGGCGACCGAATTCACGCTACAAGAGCTTGCGGACGCCTATAACGAAACGCGCATCGACTACATCATCCCGATGCCGATGACGGTGGAGCGCCTGCAGAGCTACATCGAGGTCTATGACGTCGACCTGGGCTCCTCCTGCGCGGCAGCCGACCGGGGGCAGATACTGGGCATCGGCATGCTGGGGCTGCGGGCGCGGCGCGCCTGGGTGACGCGCCTCGGCGTGCTGCCTTCGGGCCGGCGCCAGGGCGTTGGCCGGGCGATCATGGGCTTCCTCCTGGACGCGGCCTGCCGGCACGGCGCCCCGGTGACGTGGCTGGAGGTCATCCAGGGCAACACGCCCGCGCACGAGCTGTTCAACAGCCTCGGCTTTGTAGAGACGCGGCGGCTGATCGTCGCCCGCCGCCCGCCGGCCTTTAAGGAAATCGCCCCCGGCGAGGAGGCCGAACGGCCCCGCGTGCGCCACGTGCGCACCCTGGACCACGAGGCGACGATGGCCCTGCTCGCCAGCCGGCAGGATAAACCCAACTGGCTCAACCAGACCGAGTCCCTGCGTAATGCCAGCGACGTGTCGGCGCTGGTCATCGAGACGGAAGACGGGGGTCGAGGCTGGGTCACCTACAAGACGAGCCTGCTCCGGCTGACGCGCATCGTTGCCGACGTGACCGAGGGCGACCCGGCGGCGGTTGCGGCAGCGCTGCTGCAGACGTTGCACGAGTTCTACTCGACGCAGGACGCCATAGCCGAGAACATCCCCGCCGACGACCCGAAGTGGCCCGGCTTTCTCCAGGCCGGCTATTTCGAGGCCTTCCGGCGTATTGAGATGGTCAAGGATATGGCTGCCTGGGAGCCTTATGGCACTGACGCTCTCTGACGTAGCCGCGGCTGCGGAACGGCTGCGCGACATCGCCCACCGCACGCCCGTACACACGTCGCGCACGCTCGACGCCCTCGCCGGCTGCCAGATCTTCCTGAAGTGCGAGAACTTCCAGCGGGTGGGCGCCTTCAAGTTTCGCGGCGCGTACAACGCCATCAGCCAGCTCAGCCCGGAGCAGAAGGCGGCCGGCGTCGTCACCCACTCCAGCGGCAATCACGCGCAGGGTGTGGCGCTCGCCGCGCAGCTTCTCGGCGTGCCGGCGACGATTGTCATGCCCGACGACGCCCCGGCCGTGAAGCGCGAGGCGACGGCCGGGTATGGGGCGCGCATTGTCAGCGCCCCGGCGGCCCAACGAGAGAAAGTCTCCGCGCAGCGCGCCCGCGACGAAGGGCTGACGCTCGTCCATCCCTACGACGACGACCGGATTATCGCCGGGCAGGGCACAGCGGCGTGGGAGCTATTCGAGCAGGTGGAGGGGCTGGAGCTGCTCTTTGTGCCGGTCGGCGGGGGCGGGCTGATCAGCGGCAGCGCGCTGGCGGCGGCTGCCCGGCAGCCCGGCTGCCGCGTGGTCGGAGTGGAGCCGGCCATCGCCGACGACGCCAACCGGTCGTGGCGTAGCGGTACGGTCCAGGTGCTCGACCAGCCGCCGCCGACGATTGCCGACGGGCTGCGCACGCGCTTT
>JAAYYY010000323.1 GCA_012515125.1 Chloroflexota bacterium | reverse complement strand
TCTGTCATAATTTTACAAAAGCGTGTCGTTGAGCGAAGATAGGGTGTAATGCGCCGGGCGAGATCGTACCCGACGCTCCGTCCCGGCGCAAGGACGCCGCCGGCACCGGGCGGTTCATTGGCCAGATAAAGGAGGAAAGAAATGACTCCCATTGTAAGACATCCCCATCGCCTACTGCTGCTCCTGCTGCCCGTGCTATTGCTGATCGCCGGCTGCAGCCTTCTGGAACAGACGGTGGAGCCGACGCCCACTGCTCCCGCAGAAGACACGCCAGAGGCGACGGCAGTGGTGGAGGATATCGAACCCCGCGAGGTTGAGATCGAGTCGGTTGAAATCCTGCTGCTGGAATCTTTTCCTGTGCAGGTCAACGTGATCGTCAGCGGTAACCTGCCCAACGCCTGCTGGACGCTGAACGAGCCGCGCCCGCGCCGCGAGGGTAACACCTTTATCGTCAGCCTGATCGCGTCGCGCCTGCCGGACGAAGTCTGTACCGAGGCGCTCGTACCCTTTGACCAGGTGATTCCCCTCGACGTGGTAGGGTTACCCGCCGGCACTTACTCTGTCACCGTCAACGGCACGACCGACACCTTTACCCTCGACGTAGACAACGTCCTGGCAGAGGAGACGCCCGCCGCCGAAGAAACGCCAGAGGGAGAGGCGTCGCCGACAGCTACGGCCGAAGACGTCGCCGGAACGATAACGGGCATGGTCTGGCATGACCTGTGCGGCATCACGGGTGGGGAAGGCGGGGAACCCGTCGTGCCGTCGGATGGCTGTGTGGCGCTGGACGACGGCAGCTATGCCGCCAACGGCAACTTCGACGAGGGCGAGCCGGGCATAGCCGACGTTGTCGTCAGCCTCGGCGTGGGGGCCTGCCCCGCACCGGAGACCGAGACCGCCATCACCGATGCTGGCGGCAACTACCGCTTTGAGGGGCTGGAACCCGGCACCTACTGCATCAGTGTGGATGCCCTGAGCACGGCAAACAGCAGTATCCTCATCCCCGGTGATTGGACGGCGCCCCAGTCGAACGCGGGCGTGGGTCTATCCAACGCTACTGTCACCCTCGGCGAAAACCAGAGCGCCGAAGGCATCGATTTTGGCTGGGACTACCAGTTCCTGCCGCTCGCCGAAGGGCAGGCCGGCTCGACCAAAGGCTGCACCGACGCCGCCGAGTTCATCGCCGACGTGACCGTGCTCGACAACGCCGTCATGCCGCCGGGCCTGCCGTTCACCAAGACGTGGCGGCTGGAGAACGCCGGCACCTGTACCTGGAACAGCGACTACGACCTGATCTTCATTGCCGGCGACCAGATGGGCGCGCCCGCTACCATCCCGCTGCCCGGCGACGTAGTGCCCACGGCAACCGTGGATATTACGGTGCCGCTCATCGCTCCAGAGCGCGACGGAACCTATCGCGGCGACTGGGCGCTGCGCAACGACATTGGCGAGGTCTTTGGCATCCCCGGCAATCTGGAGTTCTGGGTGCTGATTGAAGTCACCGCCGAGACCATCATGGAAGGGGCCAACATCAGCGGCTTAGTCTGGTCGGATCTCTGCCCGCCGTCAACCGGGACCACGGCGCCGGTTGGTTGTATCGAAACCGATGAAGAGGGGGTGT
>JAAYYY010000322.1 GCA_012515125.1 Chloroflexota bacterium | reverse complement strand
GGGCAAGCTGGAGGCGCGGCGGCCGGATTGTGCGCCGATGGCGGGCAAGTCGACCCTGAACCGGCTGGAGCTGAGCCGCTCGACACCCAGCCGCTATCACAAGATCACTCACGATCCGCGGGCGATCGAGCGGCTCTTTGTCGACCTCTTCCTGGAGGCTCATCCCAGGCCGCCCTCGCAGATCATCCTGGACCTGGACGCTACCGACGTCCCGCTGCACGGGGGCCAGGAGGGCCGTTTCTTCCACGGCTATTACGACTGCCACTGCTATCTGCCGCTCTACGTCTACTGTGGCCGCCACCTGCTGGCTGCCCTGCTCAGGCGATCCAACCAGGACGCGGCGGCGGGTGCGGTCGAGGAAGTCGCGCGCATCGTCGGCCAGATCCGCGGGCGCTGGCCGCGGACCCGCATTCTGCTGCGCGGCGATTCCGGTTTCGCCCGCGAAGGGCTGATGGCCTGGTGCGAGACCAACCGGGTCGACTTCCTCTTTGGCCTGGCCCGGAACGCCCGCCTGGCCAGACAGATCTCCCGCGAGATCGAGTGGGCCGAGGAGGCAGCCAGGCGGCGCGGCCGGCCGGCCCGGCGCTACAAGGACTTCCTCTGGTCGACGCTCGAGAGCTGGTCGCGGCGGCGGCGCGTGGTCGCCAAGGCGGAGTGGCTGGGCGACAAGGCCAACCCGCGCTTCGTCGTCACCTCCCTGAAGTCGTCCGAGGTTACCGCCCGCAGGCTCTATGAGCGCCTCTACTGCGCGCGTGGCGACATGGAAAACCGCATCAAGGAGTGCCAGCTCGACCTCTTCGCCGACCGCACCTCCACCGGCAGCATGCGCGCCAATCAGCTGCGCCTCTGGTTTGCCTCCCTGGCCTATGTGCTGCTCTGCGCGCTCCGCCGGATCGGCCTCGCCCACACCCGCTTCGCCACCGCCACCTGCGGAACCCTGCGGCTGCGACTGCTCAAGATCGGCGCCCTCGTCAAAACATCGGTGCGCCGCATCAAGGTCGCCATGGCCTCCACCTATCCCTGGCAGGCCGAATGGGCCCGCGCCCATGCGCGATTAACCAGCGCCGCGGCGTAAGCGGCTGCCTTCCGCCTGACCTTCCACAGCGCAGGGAACATCGCCATCCGAACCAACCGCCAAAGCCCGCGGCGATCTCGCCTGCCGCGAAATCGGCGGCTCACCGCAGAACGCCCAAACTCCCTCAATCCTCGCCAGTGTGAGATATCCGGGCTAGCGTCATGGTCGGCCCGCAGTGCGTCAAGCTCTGGCTTCAGGCGGGGGCGAGCAGGCGGCGATAGAGTGGCTTCGTCATGGCGGGAAGCATGTACATGGGGATCTGCGCCACGGCGAAGTAAAGGATCACGTCAAAGTCTGCATCTGCGGGCAGAGCCGCGAGCATCAGTCCCATGTTGCAGTTGCCGGCCATCAGGCCGGCGGTGAAGGCAAGGCGTCGACCGAGGCTCCAGAAACAAAGGATCGTGATGACCTGCAGGGCGGGGTTGGCGACGAAAGACGCGAAAAGCCAGAGGAGCACGACTGCTGGCCGTT
>JAAYYY010000321.1 GCA_012515125.1 Chloroflexota bacterium | reverse complement strand
TCTACAGGAATCTTGGTTCACGACCGTTCGGTCTCCCAACTGTCTCCAGTCATCCGACCCGGCCGGCCGCCGGGCGCTTCCCAGCGCCCTGAACCCGCTTCAGTTTCTGTCACGCTTCAGTTGTTAAGGTCCACCGAGCATCTTCGCGGCTGCTGGCAACATCGCTCGTTGCCAGCCGGCAGCACGATACGCTCCTTATGAGTGTATCGGGACGGCTTGATACGTAGACGACCCAAAGAGCCGCCTCACGCGCCAGCATTGCCAGCGCGGCCGTTCCTTTATGCTCTTGTGAGGTAATCGTGCTTTCTCCCCGTTCGCTCGCTTGCACTTCGAGAACTCTCGTTCCCTCGCGAACAGGCGGATAGTATACCAGACCCCCGCGCGGATTACCATAAGCCTTTCATTAGAAGCCATCGCTTCTACGATCGCCATCTCGCCGTTTCTACGGACGAGAAAGCAAATCGGAAAGACCCGGTTTTCCGCAAGCAGTTATTCTCTTTGGAGGTAGTCTGGCCTTACGCCCCGCACTCCTTTTCAGGGTCCGCTCTGTTTTCGCAAGCGGATGGACATTATAGCTACCCGCCAACCAGTTACCATCAGAGCGACATTAGAACCCCCGGCCCCATGCAGCGTCAGCGCTTCCAGAGCAACCGCACGCCCAGCACGAGCGTGAAGCCAACCACAGCGGCGAGCGCCAGCACGTACCACGGGGCGCCCCCGGCGGGCGGCGCTACAGGAGCAGCCGCCGTTGCCTCAGGCGTGCTCGCCGCTGCCGCTTCTTCTGGATGAAGAACAAAGGCGGCTGCCGTCGTCTCGTCGAGGGGCGTTTCGTCCACCGCAGCGTAGCCATTCTCGCGCAGGAGATAAGCCGTCACCTGCAAATATTCGTGATCCTGCAGGCTGCCGGGCGCGTGCCAGGGCATCTGCTGGCGGGTGAAATCATACAGCTCTGCGGCGGTGTCATATTCGGCAAGAACCTCTTCGCCGATTACCGGGGGGACGAACCTGGGTAGGGCGAAGCCATCCGGAGGAATCCTGCCGCCGTGACATTGGGACTGCCAGCAATTTTGATCCTCGGGAGGCCACTGCGCGATCCAGTCGCGGGTCAGCCCTTGACCCCGGTCGCCATGGCAGGACTTGCAGACGAGCCGGTAGATCTCCGCGCCAACGTCGGCCTGCGTCGCCGTCTCCGGCAGCTCCGGCAGGATCAGCCAGCTTTCCGGCGTGCCCATCGGTTCGGGCTCGTGCGGCGGTTCCTGCGAGAAAGCGGTTGGGGCAACAGCCAGTAGAAAGAGTGCAGCGGCTAACCCGGCAACTAGGTAGATGGACTTCGGCATCAAGTCAGAACTCCGGCGACCTTCAGAGGAAAACAGAGATTGGATAGTGTCGGCTGCTCACATTATCTATGCGTACGCGACCGGCGACGAAACGGATCTGCATGCTCTCATGTGAAGCAACCGCGCACGGCGCTGTTCGCCGGTCATCCGGCCAGCTCTTCCAGCACCGTCACGTGCTCTGCCGCGCTGATCCGTCCTTCATCCTCCAGGATGCGCAGGAGCTGCCGGAGGGTCATCACCGCGTGCAGAGAATAACCCTGCGCCTGCAGCGCCTCCCGCCCGCCCTGCTCGCGGTCGATGAGGACGACTGCGTCGCGTACCGGGAGGCCCACATTCCTGAGCGCGGTGATGGCCTGCAAGATGCTATCGCCCGAAGTCACCAGATCCTCGATGACGACTGCCATCTGCCCTGCCTCCCAGCGCCCTTCTACGCCTTTGCCCGTGCCGTAACCCTTCGCGTCCTTGCGCGGGTAGATGAGCGGCAGCCCGGTTTCCAGGGCCACGGCGGTGCCGATGGGCAGGCCGGCATAGGGCACGGCGGCGAGCAGGTCGAAGCGCAGCGGTTCCAGGAGCGCCGCATAGGCTTTGGCTACCCGGCGCAGCACGTCCGGATAGCTGGCGAGCAGGCGCATGTCAATGTAAATCGGCGACACGCGCCCGCTGTGCAGGGTGAAGCGCCCCAGGCGTACGGCGCCAATCTCGTGCAGCTCCAGGGCCAGTTGCGTCAGCGTCTCCTGTGTCATCTTCACCTCGTTCATCGTGCCGGTGCTTTCGGCGCATTATAACGCGGGGCGTTTCGCGGGTCATTCTTCTCCCTCGTCGCGCTCCGGGCGCGGCTGCACGTAGCCCCTGACGATGCGGTGGCTGAACAGCGCCATGACCGGGACCACCGCCGGCAGCAGAACCCAGGCAAAGTAAAACAGAGGCACGATGAGCAGGGCGCTGCACAGCCAGAAGACGACCAGAGAGCCGGTATCGGTCGCCATGAAGACGGCCGCGCTGCGCAGAGCCACGCGCACCCCCGGCTCTCTTTGCTGCAGGTAAAAGGCAGGCACGAAAGGCTGGGGCAGGAACCAGGTAAGCAGAAGCCCGGCCATCACCGCACCCACAGCCCGCGACCAGGCAGCGGCCCACTGCAGGTAAAAGAGGACATTGACGGCGAGCACGGCGGCGACGAAAAAGAAGAGCAGCGACCAGCGGACGAAAAAGCGTAGATCCTCCCGGCCCCAACGAAGCCAGTCACGGAAAGTGGCGCTGCGCTGCTCGCTGATCGCCAGCGTCGTCCTGTAGTGGGCCGAGAGCACGTAGGGGATGGGAATGATGAACAGGGTGAGCAGGCTGCCTATCACGCCGGCCAGCACGATAAGGAGCGACTCATCCCAGAGATCGACGAGCACCTGGCGCAAGGCCCGTAAGGCATACAAGACGTTTCACCTCAGCCTGGACAGTCTGTACGCAGTCTACCGTCTGGTCAGCTCCTATCAACAGCCGGCGCGGGCTTCGCTCGTGGCCCGTTACCGTTGACGCGGCTCTACGCCTCCTATACCATCCACAAGCCTTCTCGCTCGGGGGCCAGAACGGAAAGAAAGGAAGCAACAAGCTCATGGACGGACGCTTACAGCAACTGGTCGCGAAATACCCGGATCTACAGAGCTGCATAGAGGAGGTGCGCCGCGCCGCGGAGCTGCTGCGCGACTGCTATCGCGCAGGCGGCAAAGCGCTCTTTTGCGGCAACGGCGGCAGCGCCTCCGACTGCGAGCATCTGGTGGGCGAGCTGATGAAAGGCTATCTGCTGGCCCGCCCTGTGCCGGCGGATGTGCGTCGCCGGCTGGAGGCGGCCTATCCTGAGCAGGGGGAGTATCTGGCGAGCCACCTGCAGGGAGCGTTGCCGGCCATCTCCCTGGTGAGCCAGAGCTCGTTGATCACGGCTATCGCCAACGACACAGCGCCCGACATGATATTCGCCCAGCAGGTGTACGGGTACGGGCGCGAAGGGGACGTGGTCGTCGGCATCAGCACGTCGGGCAACTCGGGCAACGTGCTCCAGGCGCTGCGCGTGGGTCGCGCTATGGGGCTGCGCACGCTGGGCTTTACGGGCAGCAGCGGCGGCGCCATGAAATCGCTCTGCGACGTCGCCGTTTGCGTGCCCTGGCAGGCAACCGCCGATATCCAGGAGCGGCACCTGGCTATCTACCACGCGCTGTGCGCCTTCGTGGAGGAGGCATTCTTCGCGAATTCGCCTGAACTATGATTAAACTGATTTTCCTGGTGGACTATGATTGCGGCGGCGCCAGTAAATCATAGGCAATCATCTCAATCAGCCAAGTCACAGTTCAGAATAACCTTACCCCTTCATCCCCGTCGTCGTCAGCCCTTCGATGAAGTAGCGCTGGCCCAGGAAGAAGATGATGATCATCGGGATGGTCAGGATGACGGTTGCCGCCATGACCACTTCCCATTGCATCTCGCCGCCCTGCCCGAACTGATCCAGGATGGCCTTGATGCCGCGGGGCATGGTAAACAGGGCGTTGTTCTGCAGGTAGATCAGCGGCTTCACCAGGTCTGTCCAGCTTGCCTTCAGCTCGAAGATGAAGACGACAATCATCGCCGTGCGCGGCAGCGGGGCGGCAATGCGCCCCCAGATCTGGAAGTAGTTGGCGCCGTCGACACGGGCGGCCTCGTATAGCTCGCGCGGCAGCGTCAGGTAGAACTGGCGCAGCAGGAAGATGTAAAAGGCCGAGCCGAACAGGTTGCTGGCCCACAGCGGCGTCAGTGTGTTGATCTGGCCGAGCCGGTCCCAGATGAGAAAGACCGGGATCATCGTCACCGCTCCCGGCAGCATCATCGTCGCCAGCACCAGCCCAAAAAGGAAGTTGCGCCCCGGAAAGCGGAAGCTGGAAAAGCCGAAGGCGATGAGCGAGCTGCTCAGCGTGACAGCCCCCGCCGCCAGAACGCCGACGATGACGCTGTTCTTCAACCAGGTGAAGAGTGGCGCCGCGTTCCACACGCGTACGTAATTCTCCCAGGCCACGGGGTCGGGAATAAAGTTGAAGGAAAAAACCTCCGAGCGCACTTTGAGCGAGGCGCTGATCAGCCAGACGAGTGGGGCCAGGAAGATGACCGTGCAGATGAGGAGCAGGACGACGAAGACAGTGCGCTTCACGTAGAAGGCAACACGCGACCCGGCGTCTGGCGTGCTTCTTTCGACTTCGCGCAGCGTGCCCGTTGTCGTGGCCATCTTAATTGCCTCCCTCGTAATAGACCCAGCGCTTGCTCAGCCGTAGCTGGATTGCCGTCAGGATCATGATGATCACGAAGAGCACCCAGGCCATTGCCGACGCATAGCCCATGTTGAAGAATTCAAATGCCTGGCGGAAAAGGTAGATGACGTAAAACAGGGCAGCCGTACTGGCTGTGCCTGATCGCATCTGCCCAAAGTACATCGTGTACACTTCCGTGAACAGCTGCAGCGAGGCAATCGTGTTGACGATAAGTGTGAAGAAAATCGCCCCACTGATCATCGGCAGGGTGATGTGCCGGAACTGCTGCCAGGACGACGCGCCATCAATACGCGACGCCTCGTAAAGCGACCGGGGCACGTTCTGCAGCGCGGCGTAATAGATGACAACCGTTCCGCCCAGGCTCCACAGGCTCATGATCACGATGCCCGGCTTGATCCATACCGGGTCGGTCGTCCAGCCAGGCCCGGGAATGCCGAGCGCCTCCAGTCCCCGATTCAGCAGCCCGATGTGCGGGTTTAGAATCCAGAGGAAGAGCGCGCCCACGGCCACGCCCGGCGTCACCGACGGCACATAGAACACCGTGCGGAAAAAGTGGGCCATTCGCCCGCTGACCCCGGCCAGAAGCTGGGCCAGCGCCAGCGCCAGGATGGTCGCCAGGGGCACGTGCAGCGCCGTATAGTAGAACGAGTTAATCAGACTCTGCCGTAGCCGCGTGTCCTCCAACAGTTCCTGGTAATTCTCCCAGCCGATGAACTCCATCGGCCGCAGAACGTCGTACTCGGTAAACGAGAGGTAGAGGCTGGCGAGCATCGGGCCGGCCGTGAACACCAGAAACCCAATGGCCCAGGGCGAGATAAAGAGATAGCCCGCCCACTTCTCCGAATGCGCCAGACTGGAGAAAGGGGCCCACCCCCTGCGGGGGCGGGCCACCTCCGAAGTCGGACGCTGGCTTTCTACAAGCCGGTCACGCTCTTCTACTGTTCCCATCCTTCGTCCAATGCTTCCTGCGCTTCCTCTTGCGCCTGGTTCAGCGCTTCTTCGGCGGTCTGCTCCCCGTTGAGCACCCGATTCACTGCATCCACCCAGGCCTGCCGGAATTCAGCGCCGGCCGAGCCGCCTGGAATCACAAAAGCGATGTCCTGTACGTCCAGCACGACCTGCATTGCGGTGTCAAGGTCCTCGTTGCCGACTGTGGGCACGATTTCGCCGAAGATGACCTCGTCGGCTAACAGGTTACCGCTATAGACGCCGGCCGGCGGGCGGCCGTCTGCTTCGCGGATGGTGCGGCGCTCTTCAGCCGCCGCGATCCATGCCTCTGGCTCCGTCATCGTCTTCATAAAGGCACAGGCCGCGTCCGGGTTTTGCGAGCCGACCGGAATGGCCCAGGTGTTACCCGTGGCAAAGCTGATCGGGTTGCCTTCCCGGTCCAGGAATGGCGCGGACGAAATGTCCGTGTCGGGCGATGCTTCCGCCAGCACGTTCAGGTACCACTGCTCCATTGGGAAAGCGCCAAGCTGATCCTGGACGAACATGTTCTGCCCGCCGAAGAAGTCCCAGGTATCGCGAAAGGCGATGAACTCCTGGCGACCACCGGCGACGTCATGCAGCCCGACGGTAAACTCCAGCGCCTCGATAGCTTCTGGCGTGTTCAGCATGGCCGTGCGCCCGTCATCAGAGATAAGCTGGCCGCCGTTGGCCCTCACCCACAGCGGGAAGAACTCCGGCAGCTTGGGGTCGAAGCCGATGCGCGTGAGCGTGTCGCCGTCGTAAGCCGTCAACTGCTCGTTGACCGCGGCGATCTGGTCCCAGTCGCTCGTGTCGATGTCCTCCGGCGTCAGGCCCACTTCGGCCAGCACGTCGTCGTCCATCAGCATCAGGATGACGTTGAAGAACTCCGGAATGCCG
>JAAYYY010000320.1 GCA_012515125.1 Chloroflexota bacterium | reverse complement strand
GGTAGCGCACCCGGTTCAGGAGGCCCTGTGCGGCGATAATCATGCCGGAGGCGCAATAGCCGCACTGGATCGCCTGGGTTTCGATAAAGGCTTCCTGCAGCGGGTGGAGCGCGTCGCCCTTCTTCAGCCCTTCGCCGGTGACGACGGGCAGGCCGACGACGTGGCCGACCGGGAGCTTGCAGGAGGGGACGGCCTGGCCATCGACCAGCACCTTGCAGGCGCCGCACTGTTCCTGCTGGCAGCCGACTTTGGGCCCCTTCAGGCCGAGGTCGTTGCGCAGGACGTAGAGCAGCGGCGTCTCGGGCGACACCTGGAGGTGAACGGTCTGCCCATTGACGTGTAGGGTAAGCTGTGTGTTCTCGAGCGCGTTATCGTTCATAGGAGTTGTCCGGGCCGGGTGGCGCTGTGTTTTCGACTGGGGCGATCTTGCCCGATCTGGCTGCTTTTTGCCAGCAGATAACGGCTTGACATGCAGGCAGGGTGTGTTAGTGTATTCATAATTTTCAAATTGGATTGAACGATATGAATGACAGCCGGCCAGGGCCGGCGGAAAGGAGCACAGCAGATGGGCAGAGCAATCGAATGGATTCTGGCGGTGTTTGGGGCGGCGACGGCGCTGCTGGTCAGCGGAGCGGCGACGAGAAGCGCGGCAGGGGACCCGGGGGCGCTAAGCGTCCTGGCGGCGGTGGCCGTGCTGGGCTTTGGCGGATTTGTCGCTGTGGCTCTCGACGGGAAGGGGCGCAGCCAACGGTGGGGGGCGATAGCCTGGCTGGCCGCCGGGGCGCTGAGCGCGCTCGTCCTGCTGGGCGCCTTCAGCTACGGGCCGTACCTCCTACCCGCGGTGCTGGCGCTGGCAGGCGCGGCATTGCTGGCCGACCGCCGCCGGGCGCGCTCCGCACTACACCACCTGGGCCTCTTCGTGACCGGGGCGCTCGGGTGCGCGCTGGTGGTTGTGCTGGCGAACCTGGGCGGGTGGCTGTGATCAGGCAGCCGGCTCGCGTTCCAGCCTGCGCTCGCGGAAGACCAGGCCGGGGCTCCAGGGGGTGCCGAGCGCGGGCAGTACCCAGCGGTCAAGCCCCCACCAGCCGGCGGTCTTCCAGGCGAGGATGAGGAAGATGGCGATGATCAGGAGGATGGGATTGGTGCTGACGGTACCGGCGAGCAGGTAGTTCATGTTCATGAAGGCGCCAAAAAAGGCGGCGATGCCGGTAAAGAGGCCGACGATGAGGGCGACCCCGACCAGCAGCTCGCCAATGGCGACCATATAGCTCCAGAGGGCGGCGTTGGGGAGGACGACGTTCTCCAGGAACCAGGCATACCAGCCCTGGACGTTGGGATGCGCGCCGCCGGTCTGTTCCAGGGCGCCGGTGACGAAGCCGGTGATCGCGGCGCCGGCATTGTCTCCAGTCCAGGCGTCGGCGCCGATCTTGCCGGCGCCGGAGGAGGCCCACTGCCAGCCGGCATAAACGCGCAGGATCAGCCAGATCCACGACCAGCGGACGGACTCGAACAGGCTCTGCGCTACCGGCGGGTCTTCCAGCCGTAGCACGTATTGCAGGCGTCTCTCTTCACGTTCGGCGGTATTCATCCTCTCACCTCCAGCGCCGGCGAACAAGAGGTCGGCGCATCACACACGGGTCATCGTCCTGCGACCAGGCGCTCACGTCTGGC
>JAAYYY010000319.1 GCA_012515125.1 Chloroflexota bacterium | reverse complement strand
CTGCCGCTCGCACTTTCGGCTCTGCGCTGGGCCGCCCTCTGGCCTCCGGTGGCCTTCGGGTTGTGGATGCTGCTGATGGTGCTCATACCGTTCAATCTGAGCCGTCTGCTCACGATTGCCGGGGCGCCGCTCAAGCGCCAGCGGCGGATCGTTCTGGGCGCTCTGTTGCTGGCTATTCTCATCTCCATCCGCACCCTGCTTTACGAACCGGCCGGCATCTTCGACCTGAGCTGGATCGGGCAGTTCTTCCGCCACTTTGTCGAGCCATCCAGTCCGTTCTGGGGGCGCAACGTCGGTCTCTTCCTCCTGATTCTTTTCCTCTGGTGGCGCGGCCTCGCGCTCACCCGCCGCCGCGTGGACATGGGGGAGATGGGCCTGCGCCTGCGGGCGAGTTCGTTGGTTATCGCCCCCCTGGTAGTAGGCATTGCAGCGCTTTACGACGTGCCGGTGCTCGGCACCGTGCTCTTCTACTTCTTCGTCTCTCTGGTAGCCGTCAGCCTGACGCGCGCCGAGCAGATTGCCCTGGAGCGCACCGGCCGCTCCTACCCCGTTCGCTCTCGCTGGCTGGCGATCGTTGGGCTGACCAGCCTGCTCATCGTTGCCGCAGCCGGCCTCGTCGCCCTCGTCCTCAGCGGCGAGGGTGTGGAGCAGATGGTCAGTTGGTCCGCGCCGCTCTGGGAGGGACTGCGCTTTTTTGCCACATCCCTCGTCTCGATGGTCAGCTATCTGGCGTTCCTGCTGCTGACGCCTCTCTTCTGGCTGGCGGGCCGGCTGGCGGCCTATTTGCGCTCGCTAAATCTCGAGCTTCCCGAGCTGGACGTGACCGAGCCCTTCTCTGGGGAAATGGACGTGGAGACCCTGCTGCGCGAGATGACGCGCCCCGAGGAGCCGGTCTATCTCTGGGTGAACCGCCTGCTGCTCGTACTGTTCATCGCCTTGCTCCTTTTCCTGATCTATCTGGCTGTCTCTCGTTTCCTGGGCCGGCGGCAACTGGCCCTGCAGGAGGAAGAACGAGCCGAAACAGCCCAGGGCGAGCGACGTCCGGGCAGCTTCAGAGGGCGGCTCGGCCGGCGCCTGCGCTTCTGGCAGCAGTGGCGGGCAGCGGCCTCGATTCGCCGCATTTACCAGGAGATGAGCGCCCTGGCGGCGAGTTATGGCTATCCACGGGCCGGCTCGCAGACGCCATACGAGTACCGGCAGACGCTTGCCGAGCTGTGGCCCGGGGGGCGGGCCGAAAGCGACCTGATCACGCAGGCCTACGTCCGTGTCCGCTATGGCGAGCTGCCGGAAAGTGCGGAGGAGCTACAGGCGCTGCGCCGGGCCTGGGAGCGCCTGCGCCGCCAGCCGCCCCCGGAGTAGGCTGCTTCGACAGAGCTCTGGTCAAGCCCCGGCGTCTCTGACCCCTTTTTGACACCCGATTTTACGTATGGTATGATGCGCCGGGTTTTGGCTTACATAAATCGCGTTTGGGCCGGAACCGCCCTTTCTCTCGTGACAGTGAGCCAGCGGCGCCTGTGCGCTGGATTTCGATAAGGAGCAGTGGGATGAGATCGCGTACTGAGATGATGGTGGATCGCCTGCGTGACCTCCAGGCAGGCACCCCGGACATTGAAGCCTCGGCCGTCGTCAGTGTAGACGGGCTCATCATGGCCTCCTCGTTGCCCACCGGAGTGGACGAGGACCGCATTTCGGCGA
Source organism: Chloroflexota bacterium (assembly GCA_012515125.1). Lineage (GTDB taxonomy): Bacteria > Chloroflexota > Anaerolineae > Promineifilales > Promineifilaceae > JAAYYY01. The sequence continues at coordinate 4,409 of JAAYYY010000319.1, read as the reverse complement.
TGTCTGCAGCCATGCTCTCCCTTGGCGACCGGATTGCTGACGAGCTGAATCGCGGCCGGCTGGAGCGCGTGTACATCAGCGGAGCCAATGGTATTATCGTGCTCATGGCGGTCGGCGACGATGCCGTGCTGACCGTGCTGGCGCGCAAGTCCGCCAAGCTGGGCCTGATTTTCCTCGACGCCCGGCGCGCTGCAGAGGACTTGACGAGACTGTTATAATCTGCTCTGATCTGGAGGCATATGCGACGAAAGCCGCTCACCTCTGGTAAAATAGGTTAATGCCGTGGGGCATGTCACCCAGGATGACATGCCCCACTTTTCTTTTTAGGCCTTTGTGAGACAGGTGAGGTAGACGATGACGAAATATATCTTTTTTACCGGCGGCGTGGTCAGCTCCGTGGGAAAAGGGGTAACGGCTGCGGCGCTGGGCCGCATACTCAAAGCCCGCGGGCTGAAGATCGCCGTCCAGAAACTGGACCCTTACATCAACGTCGATCCCGGCACCATGTCACCCTACCAGCACGGCGAAGTCTTTGTGACCGAAGACGGCGCCGAAACCGATCTCGACCTCGGCCACTACGAACGCTTCATTAACATCAATCTCACCCAGATGTCGAATGTGACAACCGGCCGGGTCTATGCCGACGTGATCGCCAAGGAGCGGCGCGGCGACTACCTCGGCGGCACCATTCAGGTCATCCCACACATCACTAACGAAATCAAGCGCTTCATCCGCGTGGTGGCCGAGAACACCGAAGCCGACGTGGTCCTTGTCGAAGTAGGCGGCACCGTCGGCGACATCGAGAGCCTGCCCTTCCTGGAAGCGTTGCGCCAGATGCGCTCGGACGTGGGGCGCGAAAACACGCTCTACGTACACGTAACCTTCCTGCCCTATCTAATAGCCAGCCGGGAGCTGAAGACGAAGCCCACGCAGCATAGCGTGCGCGAGCTGCGCAGCATTGGCATCCAGCCCGACGTGATCATTGCGCGCGCCGACCATCCGATCCCGCAGGAACATATCGACAAGATCGCCCTGTTTACGGACGTGCCCAAAGAAGCCGTCATCCCGGCGGTGACGAGCGACCTGCTCTATAACATCCCGCTGGAGCTGGAGGCGACGGGCCTTGCCGACCTGGTCGTCGAGCGGTTGGGGCTGCAGGAGCGAGTGCAGCCGCCTGATCTGTCGGAATGGGAGCAGATGATCACCAGAATGCGCAGCGCCTATCCCCCCATCCGCATTGGCATCGTCGGCAAGTACGTGGAGCTGCACGACGCGTACATGAGCGTGCGGGAGGCCCTCTATCACGCTGCCATCGGGGTCGAGCGCCAGATCGAAGTCGTCTGGATCCACTCCGACCACCTGGAGAAGGGGCCGCTGGACGGTGAGCTGGGTGGGCTGCACGGCATTGTCGTACCGGGCGGTTTTGGCTACCGGGGGGTGGAGGGCAAGATCAGGTCGGCGCGTTGGGCGCGCGAGAACCACGTCCCCTATCTGGGCCTTTGTCTGGGCATGCAGGTCATGTGCATCGAATTCGCCCGCTACGTCTTCGACAGCGACGAGCCGAACAGCACAGAGTTCGACGAAACGACAGAGCTGCCGGTGATCAGCCTGATGCCCGACCAGCACGAGCTGGCCGACATGGGCGGTACGATGCGCCTGGGCACCTATCCCTGCATCCTGCAGCCGGGCACCGTGGCCCACAGGGCCTACAGCCAGGGGCGGGACGTCGCGCGCGTGGAAGAGCGGCATCGCCACCGCTGGGAGTTCAACAACGCCTTCAGGGAGATCCTTGCCGAGCACGGCATGGTCTTTAGCGGCCTTTCCCCGGATAAGCGGCTTGTCGAGATCGCCGAGCTGCGCGACCATCCTTTTATGCTGGGCAGCCAGTTCCATCCGGAGTTCAAGAGCCGTCCGAACAGACCCCACCCGCTGTTCCTGGCTTTTATGCGCTCGGCCGTCGCCTGCCAGCAGGCGCGCGAGGGCGAGCCTATCGCCGAGACGCCGTAGAGCCGCCACCGGATAGTCGCAAACAGGTGACTTTTGTCGCCTGCCGGGGGTGCTGAATCTCACTCGTGCCGGCGGTTTCTCGCTGGTACACTCCTCCTGCAGGATTGCTAGCGGCTCGCCATGGTTGTGTGCCTGTCGGGCGGGAGCGGAAGAGGGTCCGGGCAATGGCGGCCTGTTTGAGCTACTTTCCATGAGCCGGAAGGAATCGTGCCGGCATTGTCCAGGAGCGAAGAAGAGATGAGCCAGCCGGAACCCATTCGCGTGATGATCGTGGACGACCATGCCGTCGTCCGCAGCGGCCTCGCCGCTTTCCTGATGGCCTACGACGATCTGCAGCTCGTCGCCGAGGCTGGCAGCGGGCAGGAAGCCGTCCGCCTCTGCCGGCAGCTGCAGCCAGATGTGGTGCTGATGGACCTCATGATGCCGGGCATGGACGGCGCAGCCGCCACTCGCGCCATACGTGAGGAGTGCGAGCAGATCCAGATCATCGCCCTGACCAGCTTCCGCGAACCGGAGCTGGTGCAGGGAGCGCTGCAGGCCGGCGCCATCAGCTACCTGCTGAAAAACGTCTCGGCGGACGAACTCGCCAATGCCATTCGCTCGGCTCACGCAGGACGCGCTACCCTTTCGCCGGAAGCGACCGAGGTGCTCATTCACGCGGCAACACGGCCTCCCCGCGTGGATTACGACCTGACTGAGCGGGAGAAAGAGGTTCTGGCCCTGCTGACCGAAGGGCTGCACAATCCGGAGATTGCCGAACGGCTTTATGTCAGCCGCTCGACGGTGAAGTTCCACGTCAGCAGCATCCTCTCCAAGCTGGGCGTCAGCAGCCGGACAGAGGCCGTGGCGATGGCCCTGCAGGAACAGCTTCTGGACTGAGCCGGCCCTCGCGGTTACTCCCTCACCAGGTGGTAAACAATGTCGCTGCTGGCGATGACGGCAATCGGCCGCTGCCGCCCATTCTCCTCGCGCACCACGACGACGCGATGGATGCAGTGATCCAGTAGCTGGCGCGCCACTTCGGCAAGGCTCTCCCCGGCTGTGGCCGTGACCACATCGCGGCTCATGAAGGCGCTTGCCGGCTCAGTTCGCCACGACGCCGCCATCGTCGCGGCGCGGACGAGGTCGGTGTGGGTGAGGATACCCTCCAGGTAACCGTCGACGTCGAGCACGACAAGCGCACTCACGTCCTCTTCGACCATGCGCTGCGCCGCCTCCTGCAGGGTGGTATTCCCGTGGCAGGCAAACACGCCAAACCGCTTCGCGTCCAGAACCGTCAACTGCTGCAGCGTGCTCACACCATCCTCCTGGGCGCCCCGCCAGCATCTCCCTTACCGCTTGAGGGTCGTCTCTCAGACCACGATTTTGCGCGGGTCTTCCCCGGCGCTGTGACGGCGCGCGAACTGATAGGCCCGCGCCAGCGCGCGTTCCCGCCGCAGCTCTGACCGCGTGCCCAGCTTCAGTCCCCGGTGCAGGATGGTCACCTGGTAGTAGACCCCCTGGATTCCCTCCTCCGTGATGGGCATCTCCTGCACGTCGAAGCTATAGCCTAGCTTTTCCAGTTCCCTAACGTCCTCTTCCATCATCCCTCCATCCGCCAGGCAACCATGAATCTACGCTGCTGGCGCTCCGGGAGACCGCCATCAGTGGTATTGTAGCCGGGATCTGCCGTTTGACGTAATTGCCGCGCTCGCCGCCTTCTAAAAGGCCAGCAGCCCGTCCATTGCTTCACGAATAGCGGCGACACTCGGCACGACCGCGTTCATCAGGCCAGAGTTGAAGGGAACCGGCACCGGCGGCGCTGCCAGCCGGCGCACGGGCGCGTCGAGGTAGACAAATGCTTCGTCGGCGACGGTCGCCGCGATCTCCGCCCCAAAGCCCGCCAGCTCGATATCCTCGTGGACGACGAGGCATTTCGCCGTCTTGCGCACGGAGGCCAGCACAGCCTCCCTGTCCCAGGGCACGATGGTGCGCAGGTCAAGGATTTCGATCTCCGCCTCCAGCTCGCGCGCCGCCTGCTCGCAGCGCTCGACCATCGCGCCCCAGGTCACCACGGTCAGCTCGTCGCCCTCGCGGATTCGGCGCGCCAAGCCAAAGGGAACGACAAAGTCATCGCCGGGGTAGGGACGGCGCGCCCAGTTGGCGTCCATCTGCGCCCGGTGTTCAAAGAAGATGGTTGGATCGTCGCCGCGCAGGGCCATGCGCAGCAGCCCGACCGCATCCTCGGCGTTGGACGGGAACGCGACCCGCCAGCCCGGCGCGTGGGCAAACTCAACCTCGCCCGTAACGCTGTGCCAGGGGTCGCCCACCTTGCGCCCGAAGCCGCCCGGCATGCGGACGACTACGGGCGCGGCGAAGCGGCCCGCCGTGCGCCAGCGCAACGTCCCTAGGTTATGGAGCTG
>JAAYYY010000318.1 GCA_012515125.1 Chloroflexota bacterium | reverse complement strand
TCGTCGCGCCGGAGCAGCGCGCGGATGTGGTTGATCTCCCCGGCGTGGTAGAAGTCATGACCAATAATGATGCGGATCAGGGTGCGGGTCGGAAGCTGCTCGCCCCAGTTTGCCAGGCGCAGGCGCTCCAGCTCCTGGTCGTCGGCAAGGGCGACAACAGACGTGACGAGGCGGTGATGACCCTCTCGCAGCCAGTCAAGCAGCTCCTCCTTGGGACGCGGGCGCATGTCTGAAGTGACCATCGGCGGAACATCCCCTTGCAGCGAGGCAGAGCCGAAGGCGTAGTCCTCATACATCCACTTGGCCCAGCCCACGTGTTCCAGAATATCCCCGATGGAGCGGCGACCACCTGGCGGCGACGCCAGCCATTCGTCGTCGCGAACGTCACGCAGGTTTGCCAGTAGCGACTGATCCGGGTCGCCCTCAAAGGCGTCCTCGAGAAGTGATAAGAGCGTGTCAATCGCAGTTCGGCTCATCATTTCCTCCCGGGTGAGCTTCTATCCGATTCACGGGCTATCTCTATCGTCCCACCCGGCTCGAAGTTCGACCGCAGATAGCGCAGCGACTGCGCCCGGTCGTCGCCGCCGTCGGTCGTCCCCAGTAGCTCCTCGCTGTAGACGGCGATATCGGCGATGATGCGCTCGTAGCGAAAGTAGGCCAGCGCCTGCCTGTCCGCTTCGGCCGGACCGTAACCCTGATAGAAGAGGGCTTCCTCCTCCTCCGGGCTGCGCCAGCCGCCCATCAATCCCGCCCCGGCAAACATCAGGTCCCGCTCCTTTGGTGCGAGCACCGGTTCGTCCCAATCGACAATGTACAGCCGGCCATCCCCCGTCAGGTGAAAGTTGCCCGCGTGGAGATCCCCGTGGCAGACGACAGGCAGGAGCGAGCGGCGCCGCAGCGCCCGCGCATACCGCTCTGCCCGGCCGACGAGGTCGCCGATCGCGTCGCGTTGCGCGCGCAGCAGGGTCGCCGTCTCTGCCGCCACGGGCTCGTCGAACGTTTCCACCTCGACGCGCGCCAGCCACCCCTTCACCCTGTCGCGCCACACAGGTGCGTACGCCTCTCGCCGGATACTCCGGCTCAGCTCGGGAGGCAGCGCCAGCGTGTGCAGTCGCCGGAGCGCCGCGCCCACCTCGATCCACTGTGGCTCGGTCAGGCTCACTTTATATCCGTCCCGCCCCTCGACAAAGGGATAAAGAATCAGCTTGAAGTCGCCGAGGTCGTTCCATAGCCGCCCGGCCTGATCGGCAAGGGGTGCGATAATCTGCGACAGGCCGTGGTCGCGCAGGAACCGGGGCAACGTCACCGAGCTTTCGGCAAAGTCGCCGCTGCGCAGCTTGAGAAAGAACGGGCGGCCTGTGCGATCGACGACCCGGTAAACGGCTGTGTTCGAGTCAGCGCCAAGGGGCAGAAAGGTGATGCCCGCTACTTCCAGACCGTAGGCGTCCTGAACATAGGCGGCAACTGTATCTTCGTCGATTTCAGGCTTCTCCAGCATCGCTTCCACTCTGCAGTTAGCGGTGGCCCGCACGGGTTTGCTCAGGTGCACGAATGCCGCCTGAGCCGGGACCGTCCTCATTAGGCCAATCCCCTAATTCAGCTATAATACGCTCATTCCAAGTGTCACGAAAGACACCGGCTGTCGGGCCACCGCCGGCCGGTGCAGAACAGTCCCACTTTTTACCAGAGGAGGTTCGATTATCATGACGACGGCAAAACGGAACTTCAAAGTCACGTATGCCACCTTGAGCAGTCCCGATCCCCAGCTACATGTACTTTTCGACGAAGCCGTAGCGCGGGCGCGGGCCAGCCTGGGGCAGACCTACCCCATGTTCATCGACGGCGAAGAGGTGTGGGCAGACGAGACCTTTACAAATCGAAGCCCGGTTGACCGGGATCTGGTGATGGGCCATTACCAGAACGGCACGGAGGAGCATGTCAATCGCGCCGTCGCGGCGGCCAGGCGCGCCTTCAAGGAGTGGAGCCGGCTACCCTGGCAGGAACGCGTCGCCCTGATGCGCAAAGCGGCCGACATCATCAGCGAGCGCCTCTTTGACATCGCCGCCGTGATGTCGCTGGAGGTCGGCAAGAACCGCCTGGAATCGCTCGGCGACGTAGAAGAGACAGCCGACCTGATCCGCTACTACGCCGACCAGATGGAACAGAACAATGGCTTTATCAAGCCGATGGCGGCTGAGAGCGAGCGCCACCACAACCGCAGCGTTCTGCGTCCCTACGGCGTCTGGGTCGTAATCAGCCCGTTCAACTTCCCGCTGGCGCTGGCGGGCGGCCCCAGCGGCGGGGCGCTGGTAGCAGGCAACACCGTCGTCTTCAAGCCGGCGAGCGATACCGCCCTGACCGGCTGGAAGCTGGCCGAGTGCTTCCGCGACGCCGGGCTGCCGGCGGGTGTCTTCAACTTCGTCACGGGCGGTGGCCGGCGTGTCGGCCAGCCACTGGTTGACCACCCGGACGTGGCCGGCATCACCTTTACCGGCAGCTACGACGTGGGTATGAACATCTACCGCAGCTTCGCCGGCGGGCGTTACCCGCGTCCCTGCGTTGCCGAGATGGGCGGCAAGAACCCGGTGATCATTAGCAAGACGGCCGACCTGGACAAGGCCGCCCTCGGCGTGATGCGCTCCGCCTTTGGGCTGCAGGGCCAGAAATGTTCGGCCGCCAGCCGTGTCTACGTCCACAAGGACGTGAAGGATGCGTTCATGCAGAAGCTGGTCGATCTGACCAGCAAGATCAAGGTGGGCGACCCGACCCTGCAGGAGCACTGGATGGGGCCGGTCATCAACGGCGGCGCTTACGAGGATTACCAGGAGTTCGTCGCCGACCTGCGCAAGCACGGCAAGATCGTCTACGGCGGCGAGACCATCGACGGGCTGAACGGCTACTACGTGAAGCCGACGATTGTGGACGAGCTGCCACTCGATCATCCGCTGTGGAAGCAGGAGATGTTCCTGCCCATCGTCACCGTCACGGCCTACGAGGACAGGGAAGAGGCGATGCGCCTCGCCAACGACGTGGAGTATGGCCTGACCGCCGGCTTCTTCGGCGAAGAAGACGAAGAGATCGAGTGGTTCCTGGACAACATCGAGGCGGGCGTCGTCTACGTGAACCGCGAGGCCGGCGCGACGACCGGTGCATGGCCGGGCTACCAGCCGTTCGGCGGCTGGAAAGGCAGCGGCTCCACCGGCAAGGCCGGCGGCAGCCTCTACTACGTCCAGCAGTACATGCACGAGCAAAGCCAGACGGTGATCGAGTAGCCAAAAGCTGGAAGCCGTAAGCCATAAGCTTGCGGCTTTGGCCCCGGTCAGAAGTCAGGTAATGAGGATTAAGAACCCGGCTCCTATGCTGTCGGTGACGGCGCACAGGAGCCGGGTATCCTGTTCTGGCCGATAAGAGGAGGGGTCATGCGCGATTTCCGGCGCCTGCAGGTGTGGCAACGTGCTCATCAACTCACGCTGGCAGTCTACAGGATGACGGAGTCGTTCCCGAAGCATGAGTTATATGGGTTGACAAGCCAGCTACGACGCTCTGCGATGTCAATTCCGACCAACATGGCCGAAGGATGCGGGCGCGAGAGCATTGTCGAGTTGGCCCGTTTCCTGCAGATTGCGATGGGTTCGGCCAAAGAATTGGAGTATCAGCTCTTGCTTGCCCACGACCTGGGCTACGTGCAGCCGGACGTGTATTGCAGCCTCAACGACGAGACAAGACAGGTGCAACGCATGCTCCACGCCTATCTCGGCCAGCTTCGCGGAAAAAACAAGGAGTAAGCTGTAAGCTTACGGCTTACAGCTTAAGGCTAAAAGCTACTATCTATCATGTCTCAGAAAGTCCTCTCCATGTCCGACGCCGTCGCCCGCTATGTCGCCGACGGCGATAGTGTCGCCATCGAAGGCTTCACCGCCTTCATCTGTTTTGCCGCCGCCCACGAGATCATCCGCCAGCAGCGCCGGGGACTCACCCTGATCCGCATGACGCCCGACCTCGTCTACGACCAGATGGTTGCCGCCGGCGTAGCCGATCGGCTCATCTTCAGCTACCTGGGCAATCCCGGCGTCGGCAGCCTGCACGCCATCCGCCGGGCCGTGGAGAAAGGTATTCCCCGGCCTCTGGCTATCGAGGAGTACACCCACTTCGGTATGGTCGGGCGCTACATCGCCGGCGCCAGCCGCCTGCCCTTCTTCCCGCTGCGCAGCTACCGCGGCAGCGACATGGTCTCGGTTAACGACCAGGTGCGCTTTGTGACCAGCCCATATGCGGACGGCGAGGAGATCGCCGTCGTGCCCCCGCTGAACCCCGACGTCGCCTTCGTGCACGCCCAGCGCGCCGACGCCTCCGGCAACGCCCAGATCTGGGGGCTCCTGGGGATGCAGAAGGAAGTCGCCTTTGCCGCCCGGCACGTGGTCGTCGTCGTCGAGGAGATCGTGGACGAAGCCGTCATCCGCCACGATCCTAACCGCACCGTCATTCCCGGCCTGATCGTCGATGCCGTCGTCGAGGAACCGTACGGCGCCCACCCCAGCTACGTCCAGGGTTACTACGATCGCGACAACGACTTCTACCTGAGGTGGGAGGCGATCAGCCGCGATCAGGCAGCTACCGAAGCATGGCTCCAGGAATGGGTCTACGGCGTGCCCGACCGCGCCGCGTATCTGGAGAAGCTTGGCGCCGAGACCATCAAAGGGCTTGCGCCCGGCGAAATGTGGTCGGAGCCGGTGAACTATGGACGCTACGACTGACCCCTTTGGGGCAAAATACCTTTCCCTGACGTTAGGGATTGACCGGCATCTTCCCGGCTACGTGGATGCCTATATAGGGCCGCCCGAGCTCCGTGCGGCGGTGGAGTCAGGGCCGGCGCCGGAGCTTGACGAGCTATGGGATGCGTTGCGCTGGCTGCAGGTTCACGTGCCAGATGCGGACCCGCAGCGCGAGCGCTTTCTGCACGCGACGCTGCGCTCGATAGAAGGGACGCTGCGGCTGTTGCAGGGCGAGGAGATGGACTACCTCGACGAGGTAGCGCTGCTCTTTGACATCCACCCACAGCCGGTAGACGAAGCGGTCTTTCTGGAGGCGCATGCCCTGCTTGACCGGCTGCTGCCCGGCGACGGCTCGCTGGCGGAGCGCATGAAGGCCAGGCGCGACCATTACGAGCTATCGCCGGATAGAGTGCTGCCGGCTCTGGAGCTCGCCCGCCAGGTCACCCGCGAGCGCACGGCGGGGCTGGTCGAGCTGGCGCCCGGTGAAGACCTGGAGATACGCCTGACAGGCGGCCATCCGTGGAGCGCCTACAACTGGTATCGCGGCGATGGCCAGTCGCTGATCGAGGTGAACACCGATATCCCCGTCAACGCCCTGCACGTTCTCGGGACGATGGCTCACGAAGGTTATCCGGGCCACCACACCGAAGCGCAGCTTAAGGAGCGCACGCTCTGGCAGGAGCGCGGCTATGTCGAGCAGGCCGTCGCGCTGCTGAACAGCCCGGCCGCGGTTATTGCCGAAGGCATTGCCACCACGGCGGAGGAGATCATCTTCCCCGGCGAGTCAGGCCACGAGTGGGTGCAGGAGGTCCTGCTTCCGGCAGCCCGCATCACGCCGCGAGAAGCGGCAGCCGAGCGCGCCGCCATCGACAGGGCGACCCAATCGCTGCGTTATACGATGGGCAACGCCGCTATCCTCTACCACACCGGCCAGTTCGACCGCGACGAGACGATCGACTACCTCATGACCTACGCCCTGAGCACGCCGGAACGAGCAGCGAAGAGCTTCGACTTTCTCAGCGAGCGTCTGGGCCGGAGTTACGTGTTCACCTACACCGAAGGGTATGACCTTCTGGAAAAGGCCTCCCCGGGTGACAGGACCGGCCTCTTCAAGCGGCTGCTCGTGGAGCAGCTTCTGCCCTCAGAACTGGCACAATTGGGAACGAAACAATGAGCTATTCACCGTCCGAACTGATGATCGTCAGCGCTGCGCGCGCCCTCGCGGGCAGCCGCGTGGTCTTTGTCGGCGTGGGGCTGCCGAATATTGCCTGCAATCTGGCCCGGCGCAGCCACTCTCCGCAGATGGAGCTGGTCTACGAGAGCGGCGTCTTTGGCGCGCAGCCCGCCCGCCTGCCCCTGAGTATCGGCGACCCGACGCTGGTCAGCGGCGCAACAGCCGTGGGCAGCATGGCCGACCTGTTCATGTTCTACCTGCAGGGCGGCCTGGTGGACGTGGCCCTACTCGGCGGCGCCCAGATCGACCGCTACGGCAATCTGAACTCAACCGTCATTGGGGACTATGCGCAACCGAAGGTGCGCCTCCCTGGCAGCGGTGGCGCCTGCGAGATCGCCATCAATGCCCGTCGCATTTTTATGATTATGCGCCTTTCGAAGCGCGCATTTGTAGATAAACTCGACTTCCTGACCAGTCCGGGTTATCTTGAGGGTGGCGACGCCCGGCGGCGGCTCGGTCATCCGGGAGAGGGTCCGGCCCTGGTCATCACGGACCGGGCGCTGTTCGATTTCGACAACCCCGACCACGAGATGACCCTCGTCGAGCTGGCGCCCGGCGAATCGGTAGACGGCATACGTGAAGCGGTAGGCTGGCCTCTGCGCGTCAGCGAGCAGCTGCGCGAGATGGAGCCGCCTTCGCCCGAGGAGCTGGCAATTATACGCGAGCAGCTGGACCCGCAGGGCCTCTATCGCTAATCGCGGGTCCGGCTGGGCCTTGCGCGGAGCTCCCGACGCAACGGGAGAAGACAAACAAACACTAGGTACGAGTTGTCGATGGAGGTAGGGGACTGATGAAACGACAACGTAACTGGATACCGCCTGGGGTGGATATGACCCGGCCCAACCCGGCGCGGATGTACGACTATTACCTCGGCGGATACCACAACTTTGAAGTTGATCGCCAGGCAGCGGAGAAGGTAATGGAGGTTCTGCCCCATACACGCGCCCTGAGCCAGGCCAACCGTGCGTACGTGCAACGCGTCGTCAATTTCATGCTCGACGAGGGCGTGCGCCAGTTTATGGACATCGGCTCCGGGATTCCTACTGTGGGCCATATCCACCAGATCGCCGAGGAGCGCGGACTCCCCGTTCGCGTCATCTACGTGGATCGCGACCCGATTGCCATCGCTCATGCCCGGATGCTTCTGGAAGGCAACGATACGGCGGCAGCTATCGAGGCCGACGCGCGCGATCCGCAGTTTATTCTGAATCACCCGGAGACACAGCGGCTCATCGACTTTAGCCAGCCGGTAGGCATGCTCTGTATCGCAATCCTGCCCTTCATCCCTGACGACGACGAAGTCTTCGACTTGTTGCGCCAGTTCTACGCGCCGCTGGCGCCGGGTAGTTACGTCTGCATCAGCCACAGCAGCGAGGAGTACGCCTCGGAGGCGCTGCGCCAGGTAGTGGAGCTGTACAAGGAATCTTCCAATCCCGGCCGGCTGCGCCCCATTGCGACCATTAACGCCTTCTTTGACGGTCTTGAACTGGTGGAGCCGGGCATGACGCTCGCCCCCCTCTGGCGGACCGACGCCACGCAGGCCGACATCGACGCCCTGGGTGGCTTTTCGGACTATACGGGCGTGGGCCGGGTGCCTGAGAAGTGAGGCTGACCCTGTGGTAGCCGAGGAGAGTTTCCAGCAACGAGAGCAGGCTGTAGAACGGCTGGCGCACAAGCTGGCTACCGCTATCTGTCCCTTCTTCGTCGGCCATAATTCCAATCCCGAGGTGCTCGGCTCCACGCTCGTTCCCTTCCTGGCGTCCTGGTTAAGATCACCAGCCAACGCCGAGGCAGCCCGGGAGCTGGGTCGCCAGTTCGTAGAAGCAGGCTGCTTCGATACAGTGGCGGTGGAGCATGCGCTGCCCCTTCTTGGTGACTATCTCCAACGAGCGTTACCCGGCGCCAGAGCGGCGGAGCTGTACCGTCTTCTCGGCGCCTTCGCCGGTAGCTTGACCGGCGCGCTGCGCGAGCGGACGCTCCGGCATCAGGAAGAGCTTCACCAGGCGCTCCGCGACAGTCGCGACGCGGCTCAGGCCGCTCTGGAGGAAGAGAGCCGTTTCGTCAACGCGATACTGGATCACATCGAGGCCCTGGTCGTCGTCGCCACGGCCGATGGCACGATAACGCGTTTCAACAAGACGGCGCAGCGCGTGACTGGTTACGCGCTTAAGGAAATCGCCAGCGCAACCGACCCGGTGGGCCGGCCGCTGGTTTCGTCCGAGGCGGTGCCCGCTGTCTTGGACGCGATTGCCCGGCTTCAGGCAGAGCCCGAAGCGCTGCGCTCGCTTCCGGTACGTACGGGCGTCCGTACGCGCAGCGGGGACATCCGGCAGGTCGATTGGGTCATCACCCTGCTCTTTGACGAAGACGGGCAGTTCAGCCATTACGTGGCGAGCGGCATTGACGTCACGGCCCAGTTGCAGATGGAGATCGAGCTGCAGGAAGCGCGCCGCCTGATGGACGAACGAGAGAACGCTATGCAGCGCTCGCTGGCCCGGTCGCTACATGACGGCCCCGTGCAGGAGCTTCTCAGCCTCAGCCATGCCGTAGCCGACATGCAGACGCGGGCGCAGGCCGACCAGCTCTGGACGCCGAGACAGCGGCTGGAGGAGCTGATTCCCGCTCTCGAAATCGTACGCCGTAAGTTGGTCTCGGTGGCTACGGGACTCCGCGTGTTGATTGCCGAATTGCGGCCACCCGGTCTGGAAGAAATGGGTCTTCGCCAGGCTCTGGAAGTGTTGTTGCACCAACACAGCGAGGGACTGGAACCGCCGTGGCCTGAAGTAACCCTGACGATTGCCGACGGCGTTGATTTGTTGCAGGAACTTGCCCACACGACCCTCTATTACCTGATTCGCGAAGCGCTGCGCAACGTACAGCGGCATGCTCAGGCCAGCAGGGCCGAGGTAGTCGTGCGCGTGGAAGCAGATAGGGTTCATCTGCTGGTGCGCGACGATGGCTGCGGCTTTGTCGTACCAGACCGGCTGACGCGCCTGGTTCACGACCAGAAATATGGGCTTGTCGGTATGGAGGAGCGTGTCCGGCTGCGGGGCGGCGAGATGACGATAGAATCCCGGCCCGGTCAGGGAACCACCGTCCGGGCGTCCTTTCCCATTGAGCAACTGAGGAGGTAGGCATGGCTGCCCCAATTCGAATACTCCTGGCCGATGACCATCCGGTTATGCGCGATGGGATCAGCCATATCCTCAATCGGGAGCCTGACCTGGAGGTGGTCGGTCAGGTGGGCGACGGCCATCAACTCCTGAACGTCTGCGAGTCGATCCGGCCCGATGTACTGGTGCTCGACCTCGTCATGCCCGGCCCGCCAGCCTTGCTCGTCGTCGGCAAGGTCCGCGAGGCCTGTCCCGAGACACGTATTGTCATTTTTAGCGCGTATGAGAGTTACGTGGACTTCCAGGAACTGCTCCGGCTGGGCATTTCCGCCTTTGTCAGCAAGGACGAAAGGCCGGAAGTCGTGATCCAGGCCGTGCGCGCGGCTCACGCCGGGAGCACGCTCTTCAGCGCGCCGATGCTGCAACAGCTACGCGATGGGCCGGTGAAAGAGCCGCTCACCCAGCGCGAGGAAGAGGTTCTCCAGATGGTGGTCCGCGGCTGGACCAACGACCACATCGCCAGGGAGCTGGGCCTGACAGAGCGCACCGTTCGATTTCACCTGACTAACATCTATGCCAAGCTGGCGGTGAGCGGCCGCGCGGAAGCGGTGGCCTGGGCTGCCCGTCGTGGTCTGGGTAGGCCGGAAGCGAAGAACCTGTCGGATCCTCCAGGGTAATAGCTGTCGATAGAGACAGTTGACGCCTGTCTTATCTGCCGTGTTCGGCTGGCGCCCAATGGACTAAACTCTGCGCATCGTGGAACGGGTCATGTTCCACACAGAGGTTGTGGTGCCACATCTCTGGGATAGGGGAAAGGTGGCGCGGGGAGCTTGTTTCCCAAGGGTCACTCTCATACGATTGATTGAGCGGCGTCCTCCAAGTAACATCTACATCTACATCTACAACACAGCTGCTCCCCGCCCCGCCCCACCCCTGTTCATCTTCGCGCACCTGTGGCTCCGAAGTAATCATTCAAGGCCCAACCCGCTTCCAGTACTTCAGCTTCTCGCCAGCGCCCGGCTCCACAAAGGGCTCCCAGGCATAACCATGCTCGACAAGAAAGCGATGGTCTTTATCTGACGTGTTATCGGCCGCGGGCATAAACACGACAAGGCCACCCGGCCGGGTTACGCGCTCCATCTCCGCCAGCTCGGCTGCCGGCGCATCCCCAAAGACGTGCCCTGCCATGACGACGCCGGCAAAGTCGTCGGGAAACGGGATCTCCGTAATCAGGCCGTCCACAGCGTAGACGTTCTTGTAACCTCTGGCGGCTGCCTTTTCGCG
>JAAYYY010000317.1 GCA_012515125.1 Chloroflexota bacterium | reverse complement strand
GCTCACGAAGGGGGCGAGGTGCGCAGCGTCGCCGTGGACGGGAACATTGCCTACGTCGGCGTGGGGCCGCGCCTGGTCGCGCTGGACGTGAGTAACCCGGGCAGCCCCCGGCAGATTGGCCGCAGTGCGGCGCTGCCGGGCCTCGTGGACGCGCTGGTGCTGGCGAACGATGGGCAGCAGACGCGCGTTTACGCCGGGGCCGGCGGGCACGTGGCGGCGCTGACCCTCGGCGCAGAGGGCGAGATAGCGGTAGAAGGCGTCGTCGCCATGCCGGGCATAGTGCGGGCGCTGGCGCTGGAGGAGGGCCTTCTCTACGCGGGCGGCATCGTACTGAGCAAGGACGCGAACGCGGAAGACAGTGGCTTTATCGCCGTGGTAGACGTGCAGCAGCCGGCGGCGCTGGCGGTGCTGCAGAGCCAGGACGCGCCCTATCCGGTTACGTCGTTGGCTCTCAAGGACGAGGCCCTCTTCTACAGCGGAGACTACGGGTGGACCGGCGTGCGGCTTGCCGTCATGGACGTGAGCGACGGCATGCTGGGCGAGCCTCGCCCTGTGCCGGGGGCGGAACTCGAGCTGTATAGCCTGCGGGTGATTGGCGATACGCTCGTCGTGGGCGGCTATGGAACGGTGACGGCCTTTGACATCGCCGACCCGCATAGCCCGCAGCGCCTGTGGCAGGTGGAAGAAGTGGACGGCTATCACCTGGGCATGGTCAACGGCTTCGCCTTCGCCGACGGGCAGCTCTATTTGAGCGGCTGGCAGCCGGCCGGCGCGTACATCCCGTTCCGCCGGGCGCTGACGCCGCCAGAGCCCTTAAGTGGCGCGTCCGGCGCACCGGCCTCGGCCGACGTCATCTTGAGTGGCCGGCGGCTGTACGTGGCCGAAGCCGGCGACCTGGAGATCTACGACGTCAGCCGGCCGGGAGTGCTTACCCAGGTGGGCGGCTACGAGCCGTTCCCCTCGCCCCTGAGCGATCTGGCCCTGCACGCGACGCCGGATGGCGAACTCCTCTATCTCTATGCAGGGAGCCCGTTCGACAGCGAGCCGGAGGAGCTGCTCACCCTGCGGCTGCCGGCGCTGGAGGTCGTGGGACGCCTGGCCTTTGCCGTGGAGGATACGGAGTCAGCCCTATCACAGGGTTCCGCCTCCGCGCTGGCGATTGACGACGGGCAGGCCTATGCGGTAGCGCGTGACGGCATCTACACGATAGATCTGAGCGACCCGGCTGCGCCGGAGCTTGCCGGCCGCTACCCGTTCCCCGAGCCACGGCGCGACCCGCGCGGCGTCGTCTTGCTGGATGGATGGCTCTATCTCGGCACGGGATGGGCCTATCGCGTCGACGTCGCCGCCCTTACGCCCGACAGCGCCGGCGTGCTCACGCAAACGCAGACTGTGAGGCGGGGCCGCTTTCAGAGCGACCAGCTGATGGCGATGGCCGGGGCCGGCGACTCGCTCTACGTCACGACGGCAGCCGGGATAGCAGAGGGGTGGCTGCACGTGGTTGACGTGCGCGACGAGCTGGAAGTCGTTGGTACGCTGCCGCTGCCGGGGCGCGCCGCGGGGGTCATTGCCGTCGAGGGAAACCTGGTCGC
>JAAYYY010000316.1 GCA_012515125.1 Chloroflexota bacterium | reverse complement strand
TCAGGTGATAGATACGCTCGTCGGGTTTCATCACACTCTCCTCAGCCGACACCACGATCAGGTCAAAGGCGTCGGCTATCGGGTAGGTACGCTCGAGGCTGTCGCGCAGACTCTCGTTGAAGTTGCTGATGATGGCCGTCTGGTAAGCAGGACGGAGCGAGCGGATGTACGCTACCAGCTCTTCGTCGAGGGCGTCTCCAGCCCAGAAGTCCTGGCGGAAGGCGTCCAGCCGCGCGGGGTCGAGACCCAGCTCGGCGGCGACAGCCTGCCACAACCCGGCTTCGGTCAGCTTGCCCATCTGCGCCTGCAGGCCGGCCTCGCTATGGAAGACGAGCCATTCGGCCCGTCCCGGCTGCAGGGCGAGTTCGCGTTCCCAACGCTGGCGGCCTGTCCAGTCGTGCGTGCGCACGAGCACGCCGCCGACGTCGAAAATCACGGCCTTGATGCCTGGCGATGCGCCGTCGCGTTCAGGGTGTGGCATGATTCTGTTGTTTGTTCCGGGTCAGCTCGTCGCTTTCCAGGTATTCCATTTCCACTACTTGCGGCATCATGGCCCGTTCCTCCACTCTTCTCCGGGCGCCCCAACAAAAAAGGACGCCGGCCCTGTCGCTTCAGGTACCAGCGTCCTCTTGAGATCTGTGCCGGCGGGCGAAGCCGCCGGCAGAAACAAAAAGGGCCGCAGGTACCTGGTGGTACGTGCGGCCCTGACAATTACACGTTCGTTATGTCAACTGCCGGCAGACGTACCACTCCCAGGCACGATAGAATCTCCGGTTGCCCCGGCACGATTCCTTACGATGAAGCGACGGATGATGTTGTCCATACGGGTACGTCTCCATCTGGTTGACAGTCCACAAGGCGCCCTGCAGCGCCAAGAGGACACTTTAGCATAAAGCGAGGGCGCTTGTCAATAAGCAAATTCTGGTCCTGTTATGCAAAGTCATCGCCAGACCTGTCAGGTTTCCGAAAACCTGACAGGTCTCGCACCACCCCAGGCAAATGAGCGCGATGTAAGTGCATTTGACGCATCGCACCGGTCTGGTATAATTCACTCTGTCGCTGCGGGGTAGAGCAGAGGCAGCTCGTCGGGCTCATAACCCGGAGGTCAGTGGTTCGAATCCACTCCCCGCTACTGAGAAAACACCCTGGTCGTTGGGCCGGGGTGTTTTTGTTTCTGGGCAGAGCGTATCGGTAAGCTGGCAGGCGGGGCACTCCTGGTAATCTATTACACATCCATTCTAACGTTCCTTTGATATCGGTGAGCTACTCCATCTGTTGTATTACCTCAACAATACCGGCGGATTCAGATGCATTTGGCGATTGGAAACGAATGGAAGTCTGGCTCTCTGAGTTAGGCCGTCTTCGTGATCCAGACGCACATCGGCGTGAACTCCTTCCACATCAGAGGCACTTGGCTCTAGGTATTGCAGGCGACATCAGATCACGGCTCATCCGCTACAGAAGCAAAATGGAAACAGGACGTGACTATTTTCCGAGAATTGAGAGCATACAAGACAGCCTAGGTAACCAGTATGTTCCTGGAAAGCTCAACCTCATACAGACCGGGACGCTCCTACGTCCAGGCGATGAAATCAGTTTCGTGGTCACAGCTTACGATCCACTAGAAGATGATCTCGAATATCAGCTTTCCACAAGCGCACCTGGGGGGCGGCACCAATGTACTCAGCGGCAGAGTGACAACTACTTTCACGTTAGAATAACTGAGGACCACATTGGCTCAAACCTTTAAGTTTCCTGCCAAATTCGAAGCCCCAGAAAGTACCATACCAGGGGCGACTTTGACGACTCGATCACATTCTTCTATCACGTCTTGCCACCTAGATAGGTGGCATATTCTCAGCAGGGATCAAACGCCGTTTTCCGCAGCAAGAGCCCCCCTCACGGCTGCACCACCACCTCCGTCCCAATCTCCGCCCAGTTGTAGAGCGTCGTCGCGTCGGGGTAGCTGAGGATGACGCAGCCATAGCTGACCGGCGTGCCCAGGTAGCCGTCCCACAGAATCGCCCCGCTGCTCATGATCGGCAGGGCGTGGAAGCCGTTCTCCAGATAGCCCGTGTGGTAGAAGCCGAGCCAGTAGGGCATGCGCAGCGCCCAGTTGTAGGCGTACGCCTCGGGGATCTTGCTGCGCACGGCGAACGTGCCGCTCCACGTCTCGCTGCCGGGCATGCCGGTGCTGACGACGAACGTCCAGAGCAGGTTGCCGTTCTCGTAGACGTAAGCGCGCTGCTCCGACTTGTCCACGACGATGCGTTTGGCGGCGACGGGCGCGGGGGGCGGCGGGGCCGGCTGCTCGCCCAGCGCGGCGCCGTTCTGCGAGATGAGCAGCCGCTGGCCCACGTAAATCAGGTTGGCGTTGGGCAGGTTGTTGAGCTGCTGCAGGTCGGCGACCGTGACGCCGTAGCGCAGCGCCACGCGGAACAGCGTCTCGCCGGGCTGGACGATGTGCTCCGTCACGGCCGGGGGCGGCAGGCTCTCGCCGCTCTCCTCGGCCGGGGGCGCGGTCCCTTCTTCAGCCGGCGCGCCACTATCGGGGATGATCAGCACCTGCCCCGGAAAGATCAGGTTGGGGTTGACGATGTTGTTGGCCGTCGCCAGGGCGTTGAGGTCCACGCCATAGCTGCGGGCGATGCGCGCCAGGTGGTCGCCGGGCTGCACCGTATAGCTCTGTTCGGCGTGGGCCGG
>JAAYYY010000315.1 GCA_012515125.1 Chloroflexota bacterium | reverse complement strand
CCCCCCCGGCCACCCGCTCCGCCGTCGAGCTGGCCGAGTTCCAGGACGACGCGGTGAAGAAGGCGCGCCGCATCCTCGCCCGCTACGACGGCGTCATGATTGCCGACTCCGTGGGCCTGGGCAAGACCTGGATCGGCAAGAAGCTGCTGGAGGATTACGCCTACCACCAGCGCGAAAAGGCGCTCGTCATCTGCCCGGCCTCTCTGCGCCAGATGTGGCAGGCCGAGCTGCAGGAGGCCACCATCCCCGCCCAGGTGCTCTCGCAAGAGCGGCTGGGCCAGGAGCAGTTCGCGCTGCGCGGGCTGGAAGACGCCGACGTCATCCTCATCGACGAGGCCCACAACTTCCGTAACCGCCACACCAACCGCTACCTCAACCTGGAGACGCTGCTGGCGGCGAACGGCCGGCGCGGCCGCAGCGGGGGCCGCAAAAAGGTCATCCTGCTCACGGCAACGCCGATCAACAACACCATTTTTGACCTCTACAACCAGATCAACCTCTTCGCGGGCAACGATCGCACCTACTTCGCCTCGGCCGGCATTGGCGACCTCTACAATTACTTCCTCGCCGCCCGCCGCGAGTCGGTCGAAGAGGGCACAGTGCGCATCTTCAATCTGCTAGAAGAGGTCGTCGTGCGCCGCACCCGCCAGTTTATCCGCCGTGCCTACCCCGAAGCGACCATCGGCGGCAAGCGCATCACCTGGCCGGAGCGCCAGCTGCGCACCGTGCGCTATGACCTGGAGGCGACCTACGAAGGCTTTTACGCCGACATCGTGCGCCGCATCGAGCGGCTCAACCTCGCCCACTACAACCTCGAATCCTACAAGCGCGCCGAAGAAGCGCGGGACGACTTCGAGCTGGGGCGGCAGGTCGCCCTCGTGGGCATCTTCAAAAGCCGCTTCCTCAAGCGCCTGGAGTCGAGCATCGACGCCTTCCGGATCAGCATCCGCCGCGCCCTGCAGTTCGTCAAGACCTTCGCTGAGTACGTGCAGGACGGCATCATCCTCGACGCCTCCTCTTTCCAGCTGGCCCTGCGCCTGCTGGAGGCGGACACGGCCGACGACGAGGACGGCGTGCCGCGCTCTCTCGCTTCTGCCTTCGACGCCGACGTGGCCGTCCAGCCCCTCGTCGAGACGCTTCCCCGCCTCGACCCGGAGAAGTACGACCGCCGCCGCCTCTACCAGGCGCTCATGGCCGACGTGGACGCCCTCACCGACGTCTGGCACGACATTGAAGGCATCGACGACCGCGAAGACGCCAAGCTGCAGCGCCTGAAGACGTTGTTACAGACCGAGCTGGCCGGGCAGAAAGTTCTGCTCTTCACCTACTACAAGGACACCGCCCGTTATCTCTTCAAGGCCCTGACCGGCGACGAGAACGAGAGCTGGCGCGCCGCTCTGGGCTATCCCCACATCCGGCGCATCGATAGCGACACCAGTCCATCCGACCGCGGCCGCGTCGTCGAGCGTTTTGCGCCGGTCGCTCACGGCCGGCCTGAGCTGAAAGGCACTGCCGAGGAGATCGACATCCTCATTGCCACCGACGTGCTCTCCGAGGGCCAGAACCTGCAGGACGCCGGCTATCTGGTCAACTACGATCTGCACTGGAACCCGACTCGTATGGTCCAGCGCGCCGGCCGCATTGACCGCCTCGGCTCCCCCTTCCCCGTGCTGACCATCGTCAACATGTTCCCTGAGCGCGAGCTAGAGATGCTACTTGGCCTGGTCGAGCGTCTGACCTCGAAGATCGACGTCATCAATCAGGTCGGCTTCCTCGACGCCAGCGTGCTCGGCGAGGTCGTCACCCCGCGCGACTTCAACACCATCCGCCGCATCGCCGCCGAAGACAACAGCGTGGTCGAGGAGCAGGAATCGTTCCTGGAATTAGCCAGCAGCGAGGGCATGATGGCCGAGCTGCAGAAAGTGCTGGCGACGGAGGCCGCCCGCTGGCTCTCCGACCTGGACGATGGCATCCATTCCGGTCTCCAGCGCGGCGGACTGCAGGGAATTTTCTTCTACTTCACCGCGCCGCACCCGGAGACCGGCCGCACCCATTTCTGGCGCTACTACGACCTCCGCCGCCGCGAGATTATCGACAACCGCTACCAGATCATGCAGATCATCGCCTGCAGCCCGGAGACGCCTCGCTACCCGCCACCGTATGACGAGTGGAACATCTACGACATCCAGGAAAAAGTGATTGACAACATTATGGCCGGGCTGGCCCAGCAGCAGATGGCCGCCGTAGTCGATAAGCCGGTGGCCGAAATCCAGAACGTCGTCCGGCAGATCCTGGCCCAGCACGCCGGCAGCCCGGAGGTCGATCGCGGCGAGCTTCTCGAGTTGCGCCGATTCCTCAAGCAGCCCCTCGTTGGCGCTGCCGTCAAGACCTTGCGCGAAGCAGTTAATGCCTACAGCAGCAGCCACGACATCGGCCCGCTCGTCGAGGTGCTCCGGGCACTACGCGCGCAACAGGAACCCACTGACAGCGACCACGAACGGCAGCCCCGGCATGTCGTGCAGCGGGACGATCTGCACCTGGTCTGTTTTGAGTACGTCTGCTCGTAATCTCGGATCACCCGGCGCTTGAACGTGTTGGACGCAGCGGGCCACACTGGCTGATAGAGAGGAGATTCATCCAATGCAAACAGAAGGCGACACCCAGGCAATCAAGGCCACCGCGCCGCGCACACCCGCCGAATCATTAGCCCGCCAGGTCGAGCTGCTCGAAGCCATCCGCGACTCGCTGGACAGGCAGCAGCGCCTGGTGCTGCATCTCTCCGAACAGCAGAACACCCAGGCTGAGCAGTTGACCGACCTGTCCAGATGGGTCAACTATCTCGGCGACGCCACCTTCCCTGACTCCGACGCCCATCCGGGCCAGCAGTGGGTCAAGGTGCAGGATGTCAACGTACCCTTCATGAATCTGTCCATGTTTCTGGTCAAGCTGGCGCTCGCGTCCATCCCGGCAGCCATCGTGCTCTGGGTGATCGGGTTCCTGGTTCTCGCGCTCTTTAGCGTCTTGGGGCTCAGCCTGTTCAGCTTCTTCTAGCTGACTACCCCGATCTGCCCATTGTGCCGCCTCCCGCCAATGGGGTACCATGCTCCCTCGTCTATCGCCTAAAACGGAGGTCGCGCGCATGACGGCTGAACAGAACCCCAACCCCACCACCCTCCACCACACCCTCGTCGACCACCTCGTCGACCAGCAGGCAATCACCTCACCCGCCGTCGAGGCCGCCTTCCGCGCCGTGCGCCGCGAGCACTTCCTCCCCGATCTGCCCCCCGAGCTGGTCTACAAGGACGACGCCATCGTCACCCAAGTCGACCAAGCGGGCCAGCCCACCAGCTCCTCCTCCCAGCCCGCCATCATGGCCATCATGCTCGAGCAGCTCGACCTCCGGCCGGGCCACCACGTCCTTGAGATTGGCGCCGGCACCGGCTACAACGCCGCCCTCATCGCCCACATCGTCGGCGAGCAGGGCCGCGTAACCACGATCGACATCGACGCCGGCCTGGTCGAAGCCGCCCGCACCCACCTCGCCGCGGCCGGTTTCGACCGCGTCGAGGTGATTGCCGGCGACGGCATGCTTGGCTATGCCCCCAACGCCCCGTATGACCGCATCATCCTCACCGTAGCCGGCTGGGACATTCCCCCGGAATGGCTGGCCCAGCTCAAGCCTGATGGCCGCCTTCTGCTCCCCCTCTCCTTCTACGGCCCCCAGCTCTCTATCGCCTTTGAGCGCCGCGACAGCTATCTGGCCAGCCATTCTGTCAGAGGCTGCGGCTTCATGCCCCTGCGTGGGCCCCGCGCCGAGCCCCTTCCCAAAATCCAGATTGCCCGCCGCTGGGAGCTTCACCACATTCCGGCGCCCGCTACCGCTGCTCTCCAGACCGATCCGGCCGTGCTCGCCGCCTGGCTCGCCGAGCCCTACGCCGAGCAGCCGGCCGGTCTTGAGCTTTCCGTCGGCGAGCTGCTCTTCAAGTGGCCGCTCTGGGCCGGCCTGATCGACCCCGGTCGTGTCCTGCTTACCACCTTCGGAGAGGCGCCGGCCGGCGGGCCCATACCCGACCTCTTCCCGCCCCGGCGCGTCACCTTCGGCCTCCTCGCCGCGTCCGGTCTGGCGCTCCTCGCCCCGCCGCCCGGCTTGCAGCCTGCTAGCGGCGAAAACGCGCTGGCCCGCACCTTTCCGCTCCACGTCCGCAGCTTCGGGCCCGACCACACCGTCGCAGACCGCCTCGTGGCCCATCTGCACGCCTGGGACCGCGCCGGCCGGCCTCCCAGCGCGGCGACCCTCGCCGTCTGGGCCATTCCCGCCGGGCAATCCCCGGACTCGCTGCCGGCCGACGCCTGCCTCACCCGCCGCTGGCACACTTTCTGCGTCCGCTGGGCTCCGACCGGTTGAGGCCCGCCGCCTCTACCCCGCGCTTAGGCCATTAACCCTGCCAGTCGCCAGGCTGTACGCCAGGCTGTAGCAGGATCTCCCGGTATCCCAGCCGGAACTGGGAGCGCCAGAGGATCGTCAGCGCGATCAGGCAGGCGCAGATGACAAACAGGACGTAATACATCGCCCGCTCGCTGCCCGAGAACGCCACGAGCATGGTAGCGCCGGCCAGCACGTTAGAGGCGAAGTGGGTGACCATCACCGCCGGCACGCTGCCATTTGATCGGTTATAGACCCAGGTGATGGTGACCTGCAGGGCCAGGGAGAAAAACGCCGCATCGTACCAGGCGATGGCGCCGGAGAGAACCAGCGGCAGGTGCCAGAACGCCCGGATGGTACCGAGCAACAGCGTCGCGATCAGTACCCCGTCGCGGCGACGGCCAAAGCGTTCCTGCAATGCCGGCAAAGCGTAGCCCGTCCACCCAGGCTCCTCCCACAAGCCGCCGAGAAGGAGCAGGTTCAACAAAACAGCCGCCGAAGGCAGTTGAATGGCCGTGGTGACCGACACACCCAATAACTGGCTGATGATGTAGGCGGCCAGCAAATAGGCGGCGATGACGGCGGGACCGATGAGATACCACCAGCCTGCGCGCCAGTTTGTGCAGCGCCGCCAGAACCGGCGCAGGCCGGGCCTGCCTTCTGTTAGTCCGACGACGACAATCGCCGCCAGCGC
The DNA here is from genome assembly GCA_012515125.1 of Chloroflexota bacterium. Lineage (GTDB taxonomy): Bacteria > Chloroflexota > Anaerolineae > Promineifilales > Promineifilaceae > JAAYYY01. The sequence goes on along the minus strand of JAAYYY010000315.1, from coordinate 4,179 downwards.
CGGCCCATGAGGTATCAAGGCTCCCTGTGCAAAGGGCACGGCCCACCAGCTAAGGGGGTAGGTCAGCGCGACGAAGAGCAGGAGTTGATAGCGAACTACCGAACTGCGCCAGGCACTCATTGTGATCTCCTTATATACAGAGGATGGTTGTCGGGAACTAACTTGGCCGGCGAGATAGCTGCTGAGTAAAGGCCCATTTTTAGGACCACTCAGAAGTGGACAGACTCCGGCTCTTGAACGGTAACAGATGCATATTGGTCGGCGTCATGCCACCGAGTGATTCATACGGCCGGATGGCATTGTATTCCTCCAGCCACTGCTCGGTCACTTCTCTCGCTACGAGAAGGGTGCTTCGTCGTGCCATACTATGCGAATAGCCTTGAGACCAGCCAAGGAGGTGCCCGACTCTACGGGCACGTCCTCACTGCTGCATGCAGCTGGTAAAAAGCAGGACTCAGTTGGCCGTTGGCGTCGCCGGCAGGCTGCTCAGGTAGGGCCATATCGCCGCCAGCTCGTCGTCAGTCATGCGCTCGGCGATCGGCCAGGGCATGACCTGTGGATCGAGTTCCTTGCCTTCCGGCGTCACGCCCGTGCGCAGCGTGTTGATGAAATCGTCCTGCGTCCAGTTCGCCAGATGGCCGGCCGGCGTCAGGTTTGTCGCCGGCGGCGCGTCGGGGGCGGCGCCCGGCAGCGGCCCGCCCGTAAAGTCAGGCTTGTGGCAGCCCGTGCACGTCATTGCCAGATACCCGCCGTATTCGGCCGACACGGCCGGTTCGATATACTCCAGCGGCGGCGTGGTGTGATCGATAAGCGCCGCGGGAAAAGGCATCTGCCCCGTAGCGACGAGCATCGTCCCCAGCGGCCCCGCCTTCGGCTCCGGGTACAGCTCAGACTGGTCCACAGCCGGTAGCGACTCCAGGTAGGCTATCATCTTTTCCAGATCGTGATTGGTATCCCGGTAATAGTCGGTGCTGGGCATAATCCACAAAGGTTTGCCCTCGCGGTCCACGCCGTGGCGGATCGCCCGGTCCCAGTCAGCCGGCGTGTAATCACGGGTCGGGCTGTTCTCGCCTCCTGTCAGGTTGGCGGCGTAGATAGTGCCCAGCGCCGCGTCTTCCACGAAGGGCCCGCCGGAAAAATCCTGACCGTGACAGCCCATGCATGCTCGGATGGCCACCAGCCGTTCCCCTTCGGCGATGCTGGCTGCGTCCGTCGGTATCGTCAGCGACGCCGGCTCGACGGCATAAGCCACGTTCGCCTTGCGGCTGCTGTTCACCGTCAGCACGAGAAACGCAATAACCACCAGACCCACGATGGCCCCCAGGCCCACGCCGAGCCACTTCAATACCTTACGCATTGAATGATTCCTCCGTCTGAATTGAATGAGATTGAATTCCTGGCAGCTCCGCCCTGCGTTCCGTGGTCGCTGGCTCTGATGCTGCTCGCTGCACACACACTGGAAAGCGGCGCACTCCGCAAGAACGCGCCATCCGGAGAGGCGCTCGCGCATCTCTTGCCAGACAGCGAAAATCATAATGCAGAGAGCCCCGTCTGAGTGTAGCCTGCTTTACATATTGTCTGCTTCCTACGCTACACAGGCCCGCGCCGGACCACTTGCCGGAGGGGACAGAATGGCGTTACACTGCTTCCCACGCGCTGCGGCCCGGACTCTGCGGGCCGGTAATCGGCGCCAGAAAGGTTCGCCTCTGCCCGTTGTACCGGTACGACCCACCGGCAATCAAAAAACAAAGGCGTGACGATCATGGAACTTGGTGCCTTTTCGCTCAGCCTCGCTGTAAAAGATCTCGCCGCCTCGCGCGCTTTCTACGAGAAGCTAGGGTTCGAGGCCTTCGGCGGCGACCCCTCAGAGAACTGGTTGATCCTGAAAAACGGAGACGTCGTCATTGGCCTGTTCCAGGGAATGTTCGAAAAGAACATGCTCACCTTTTCCCCTGGATGGGACAGCAACGCTCAGACACTCGAATCCTTCACCGACGTGCGCGAGATCCAGCGCCGCCTCAAAGAACAGGGCGTCACCTTTGAGACGGAGGCCGACGAGAATACGACAGGGCCGGCCCACTTCATCATCGTCGACCCCGACGGAAACCCCATTCTCTTCGACACAGTACGTTTGAGCCATCGCGGAAGCGATAGCGGCGCGCTGTGGGCCCTCTCTCGCCAGGGCCCACCCGCCTTCCTCTATCTCCAGCCACCTGCCCACCTGACCAGCCCAAAACTGGTCTCCCGGCCCATTCCCTTTCGGCCTGCAGACCGGTTTGTCTCCCCCTGCCCCCTGCTACCCTGTAGCTGTCAACCAGAACGAGGTGAACCCAATGAACGAAATCGTCCTGCAAACCTTTGACCTGGCCAAACAGTACGGCCCCGTCCGCGCCGTCGCCGGCATCGACCTGCCCGTCTATCGCGGCGAGGTCTATGGCTTCCTCGGCCCGAACGGCGCCGGCAAGACGACGACCATCGGCATGGCCCTGGGCCTCATCCATCCGACGACGGGGCGTGTCGAGCTGTTTGGCCAGCCGGTCAGCCCGGCCCACGTTACCCCCCTGCGGCGAGTCGGCGCCCTCGTAGGCGCGCCCAGCTATGTGCCGTACTTCTCAGCCCGCCGTAACCTGCAGCTCGTCGCCCGCCTCTACCCGGACGTGGGCGCCGCCCGCATCGACGAGGTGCTGGAGATGGTTGGTCTGGCGCAGGCCGCCAACCGGCCGGTCAGGGGCTATTCGATGGGCATGAAACAGCGCCTTGGCCTGGCTGCCGCCCTGCTCCACAAACCGGAGCTGATCATCCTCGACGAGCCGACCAATGGCCTCGATCCGGCCGGCATGCGCGAGGTGCGCGACCTGTTGCGCAGTCTGGCCGGTGGCGGCACGACCATCTTCCTCAGCAGCCACCTTCTGCACGAGGTCGAGCAGACCTGTGACCGTGTCGCCGTGCTCAAGCAGGGACAGATCGTCGCCCAGGGACGCGTGAGCGAGCTGCTGGGGCAGCGGCAGGTTGTGCGCGTGCGTGTGCCTTTGCCCACCGTGGCCCGCGAAGCACTGCTGCAGAGCGGCGTCCCTGCCGACCAGATCCGCACCAATGGCAGCTACGTGGAAGTGACCGGGCTGCCGGGCGAACAGATCGTCGAGCGCCTCGCGGCGCACGCCATTTACCCCGGCGAAGTGATTGCCCAGGGCACAGACCTGGAAGAGACCTTCCTAGAGCTGACCCGCGAAGCCGTCTAATCTGTCTCCGGGCAGCCAGTAGATAGAATCAAGGAGTGAACCCATGTTCATGCGGACCTTTTCCATCGAACAGACCAAGCTAATGCGCCGCGCCCTGCCCTGGATCTTGCTTTCCGTGCTCGCGGGAGCCACGCTGCTGATAACCGGTATCAACTACCTGGTCATGAACAACAGCCTGGGCAGCAACCTCGGTACAGAGATGACCGCCGAAGTGCGGCGGCAGGTCACCTGGCCCGATGGCCTGTTCAGCGCCATTAGCATTGCCGGCGGCTCGGCCCTGGGTGGCCTACTCGTCGTCATCCTCAGCGGCACGACGATGGCCCAGGAATATACCTGGCGCACCCTGCAGCAGTGGCTGGGGCGCGGCGTTCCCCGCCCGGTCTTCCTGGCAGCCAAGTTTGCCGCCCTCCTGCTGCCCATCTTGCTCATGGTGCTCGTCCCGCTGCTCGTCGGCGGCCTGCTCACCGGGCTCATCACCATCGGCGTCGAGGGCCGCCTCGGCGCGGGTGATGTCGCCTGGAGCAGCCTGGCTCTGCGTACCCTGGCGACTGCCTACTCCCTGCTGCCCTACGCTGCGCTGACCTTCCTGATCGCTGTGGCCACGCGCTCGACCGTCGCCGCCGTGGGCATCGGCGTTGCCTACGCCCTGCTGGTCGAAGGGCTTGTCCTGCAGCTCGCCTCTTTCTTCAGCGAGAGCCTGGCCCGCCTCAGCCTCTACCTGCCGGCCGGGTTAGCCCAGAGCCTGCTGCAGAGCGAGCGGCTGGTGCAGGTCTCGGTGGACGGACGGCCCATCACCGGCGGCGCAGAGCTGCTCTCGCCGGCCGTCGCCGTCGCCGGCATCGCCGTGTACACCGTGCTCTTTCTGGCGGCAGCCATCGCCATCTTCCGCCGCCAGGACCTGAACGAGTAGTCCGGGCCTGTCCCGGCGTTGCTTCAGGCT